>JAWVZU010000015.1:0-27073 GCA_033722075.1 Lysobacterales bacterium | reverse complement strand
GACGTCATGGACAAGAAGCATGCCGACTGGTTTATCGAGTGGATTCACAAGGCGCTGGATCGCGGCGAGACGCTGACCCACGAGTACGCGCTGGGCAGCCACGACGTGGACAATCCGAAGAGTGGCACCGGCCCGTCGGGAATGCAGTGGTTCGAAGCCAGCGTCGTACCCCTGGGTATGGAGCACGAAGGACGCAGGCTGGTTGCCTGGATCGCCTACAACGCCACCGAGCGGCACGAAATGCTCGTCAGGCTGGAGCGACAGCGCAAGCAACTCGAAAAGCAGAAGAGCGAGTTGCAGGAGTTGGCGCTGACCGATTATCTGACCGACGTCCCCAACCGGCGACATTTCCTCTCGATCTTCGACCATGAGTTCAGGAAGGTCAGCACCGGCCGCGCCTCGGAGCTGGCCCTGATCATTCTCGATCTGGACCACTTCAAGCGGATCAATGACACGAAAGGCCACGCCGCAGGCGACCAGGCTCTGAAGACGATCGCCGAACTGCTCTGCGCGAGCATGCGCGACAGCGACGTCGTAGCGCGACTGGGCGGCGAGGAATTCGGCATTCTCTTGCCGGGCACCAACCTGGACGATGCGGCGGAGATCGCGGACAAGATCGTCGTCCGGGTCGATGAAACCCTGATCCGGATCACCGGGGGGGTCATCCGGGTAACGGCCAGTCTCGGCGTTGCGGCGTATCGGTCCCACGACAAGGATCAATACGAGCTGATGAAGCGTGCGGACGAAGCGCTTTACGAAGCCAAGGCCGGTGGCCGCAACCGGTGGTGCAAGTCGGCGTGAGCTGGAGCCTGGATGAACTGCGCAGGCAGTCCGTCCGGCCCGGCAACGTCACGTGGATCGGGCTGCGTCCAGACCGAAAGTTGCCCATGACGGTCGTCGAGTCCGTAATGGCCAACCCGAAGTTCGGCCTCGAAGGCGATCGCTATGCGGGCCGCTCCGGAAAGCGCCAGGTGACACTCATCGACCAGGCTCATCTCCAGGCGGTGGCCGGCTATCTATGCCGAACCCAGGTGGATCCGGGTCTGGTGCGCCGCAACATCGTGGTCTCCGGTCTCAATCTCAGGGCCCTCAAGGAGGGTCGCTTCAGGATCGGGGAGGCGCTGCTCGAGTACACCGACGAATGTCATCCCTGCTCGCGCATGGAAGAGGCGCTGGGGACGGGCGGCTACAACGCCATGCGGGGACACGGTGGCATCTGCGCCCGGGTCCTCCAGGCCGGTGTGATCCGGCTGAACGATCCGGTCTCGCCGGTGGAAGCTGGCACCTAGCCTGCAGACTCGAACCCGATTCGTTGGGCTTCGGGTTACGCTACGATGACGGAAATGCCAAGCTCACCGATAAGCATGAAAAGCTACCTCCGGCTATCCTGCGGAATTCTGCTGGCCGCCGCCACCTCCTCGGCTGCGCAGGAGCTGTCGCCTCTCAGGTTGGAGCCTTCGTCCGGCTACTACCACCGCGGCGTGATCGAATCGGCTGACTTCGACACGATCGATGGTCGGACCGTGCAGGCCCGCTGGGACCACATCGTTGCCCGCTTCGGCAACCGCGAATGGCGTGGCTTCCAGGTCGGCCTGGGCTTCGCCTGGGAATTCACCCGGCCGGACTACGGCGGAATCGTGAGCCGCAACCGCGACCTGCACCGGGTGCAGGTCCCGATCACCTTCGAAAAGCGTTATGCAGACTGGGCACTGAGTGGCTACCTGGCCCCGACCATTGCAACATCCTCCAACGTGCTGCGCCAGTTTCCCAGCGAGGGCAGCAGCAGCGACCTCACGATGAGCGCCCGGATCCTCGCTACCTGGCCAGGTGACTCGCCGGAGTTGAGCTGGCAGCTGGGGTTGATCAACGACCGGCGGTTCGGTTCGACCAAGCTGTACCCCACCGGCGGCTTCATCTATGAAAGCGGCCCGTGGCACCTGGAATTCCTGCTTCCCCAGCCCCGAGCCGGCCTGCAGATCGGCGAGCGGCAACGCCTGGAAGGTCGCATCTATCCGGCCGGCCAGAGCTGGCACGTCAAAAACAAGTTCACCGGCGGCGAGTACACCTACTTCCTTGAAGGATGGCGCGCCGAGTTCGGCTGGCACTGGAAGGCTCACCGCCGCTTCGGATTGGGCCTGAGCGTCGGTTATGAATTTGACCGGCGCCACGAGTACGTTGACGACGAGAGCATCCCCCAACGCTCCGACGTGGAGAACTCGCCGTTCATCGCTCTGACCCTGACCGGATCCTGGTCGAAGCAATAGGTACCGGCGACTGCGGACTCACGTTCATCGGACATTCAGTCGCGACGCAGAGACTGGAGGTTCAAACGCGGAGTCGTGCAATGAAACGTCCTTTGCTGTTCGCTTCGATCGTCGGCCTGGCCTGTGTGTCGTCCGCCGCCCTCAGCGCATTCCTGACCGCAGAACTGATACTCGGCGACTTCACCTACCCCAAGCTGCGGGCCTGGAACTTCGAAGATCGCTCGGGAACGCCCAGCCTCTTTGTATCCAAGACCGTCCGCGGCACCGACGCCAATGCCGTTGCCCTCTACGAACTGGTCCCTGCGGACGAGTCCGGTCCGGCCTCGCCCATCGGATCAGCCATCCGTCTGGAAGGCGCCGGCGATGCCGTCGGTGGTTTCTTCTATGCGGAGAATGAGGGCACGGGAGTCGCTTTCGGCATCAATCCGCATGCCGCGACCTACAACGGTGCGCCCGCGGTCGGCATGGAAGTCAACGGGGTCAATCTCTCCGGTCGACCGAACGCCCTGGTGCGGGGGATCGACATCGTCAATGGCGGCAACGCGGCCACTCAGTGGGCCCTGGGCGTCCAAACCTCCACCGGCCAACCTGAAGGAAAGCCCGGCTATGGCTTGATCCTGGCCGGTCCCAGCTACGGTTATCCTCACAACCCGGCCAGCAAGGCCGGCCTGGTCATCGATCGCATCGATTCGGGGCGCGCCATCGAAATCGCCGCCGATCACGACATCGTGCTCGATGGACGCAAGGGCGAAATTCGGATGCGCTACAACTCGCAGAAGGAACAGATCGAGTTCTATCGCAAAGGCGAGCTCCGTTTCGCCATCCCCATGTAATGACAATGGGAGGTCTAGGCCCACCGGAGGCTTTCGGCGCCAAGCGATGACACGGCCTTGAAGCCGTTTGCCTCCAGCGTCTCGGCCGGCGAGGAAATGAATTGCGCAACCTGCTCCTCGCCGAGTTCCGGATCGTCCGCCGCCACGCCGACCCACGCGTTGCGCCCGCTGCGCTTCGCCGCATACATGGCCGCATCGGCCACGTCGACGATACGCTCCCAGCTGACCGCTTCGGGTGCCGAGCGGACGAACGGATAGGCCGCGAAACCCAGTGAGCAGGTCTTCTCGATGCGCTGTCCTTCGGGAAGCTCGAACTCGTGGGCTTCGACCGACGCCCGGATCCGCTCGGCGATCTCCGACGCTTCTGCGCGGTCGATGAATCGCGAGATCGCCAGGAACTCCTCCCCGCCCCAGCGCACCAGGATGTCCGACTCGCGAAAACAGTCGTGCAGGACCTTCGCAAATTCCCGCAGCATGGCGTCACCAGCGCCGTGCCCGTACTCGTCGTTGACCGCCTTGAAGTGATCGATGTCGATCAGGAAAAACACCAGGTCCGCATGTTCCTCGTCGTCCGACCTCCGGCGCCGGTCACTCAGGGCGAGATCCGCTTCGATGTGATCGGCCAGGTAGCGGCGGTTGCGCAGTCCCGTGAGCGGATCGGTACGACTGGCTTCCCGGACCCGTTCCAGCGCCTCCTCCAGTTCAGCGTTTTTCTCGTTCAGCTCGCGGGTCCGCTCATCGACCATGTGCTCCAGGTTCTCGATATGGTCATCGAGAGCTCGGCGCATCTCGTAGGCCTCGATCGCCCGCTTGACGGTCAGCTTGAGATCGTCGCGGTCGTACGGTTTCAGGATGAACTTGTAGATGTTGGCCTTGTTGATCGAGTCGATGATGGCGTCCACGTCGATGAACCCGGTGAGAATGATCCGGATCGTATCCGGAAGCTTCTCGCTGACCCGCTCGAACAACTCGACACCGGTCATGCGCGGCATGCGCTGGTCGCTGATGATCAGGGAAATGCGCTCGGGCTCTTCGTGATCGTCCAGCAGCTCCAGCGCTTCTTGCCCGTTGTTCGCCGTCAGCAGTTCGTAGTCGTTTTCGAGTACCGTACTCAAGGTGCGCAGGTTGGCCGGTTCGTCATCGACCAGCAGGATTGTGTGGCGCCGTTCCTGGCGCTGCGCCTGCTCGCGCTCCCTGATCCGCTCGAGATTCTTCCTGTGAAATACTGCCATTGATCTCCAACCCGTCCTGCTCAACGTGGAAGTCGCACGCGAAAGACGCTGCCCTCGCCTTCCTTCGACTCGACTTCCAATCTGCCGCCATGCTCTTCGACGATGCCGTAGCTGATGGACAATCCCATCCCGGTGCCTTCGCCCACCGGCTTGGTCGTGAAGAACGGCTCGAACGCACGCTGGGCGAGGTCGTCGTTCATGCCGACACCGTTATCCTCGAAACTGACGATCACCCATTTTCCATCGTAATCGACACCGACGACGACCCGGCCCCGAAAAGCCGGACCTTCACCGGCAGCCCGCGCCGCCACGGCCTGGCACGCGTTGACCAGCAGATTGAGGAAAACCTGGGTGAGTTTGGCCGGATAGCATTCCACATCCGGGATTTCCCCGTACTCTTCGACGAACTCGATGCCGTCAAGGTACTGGGTGCGAACGAGATTAACCGTCGCCCTGAGGCTTTCCCGGACATCGATGAACTTTTTCTCGGCCTGATCGAGCCGCGAGAAAGTCCGCAGATCCCGGACGATATTCTTGATCCGCTGACACCCCTCGGCCACCGTGTCCACGTCGGCAAACAGCTGTCCAAAGCGCTCATCCAGGGCAGCGAGCACTTCTGTATCGGCCTCGTCGCCGCCGGCAAGGTCCCGGAGGAAGCTCTCGAAGTCGCGCAGCGCCACCTTGAGGTTCTGGGCGGCGACGTTCGCGAAATTGGTGGGGTTGTTGATCTCGTGGGCCACGCCGGCTGTCAAGGTACCCAGCGAAGCCATTTTCTCCTGGATGACGAGTTGCTGCTGGGCCTCCTGCAACCCGCGGTAACTGTCCGAATTCTCCAGTGCGATCGCCGTGTAGCTGGCCAGCGTGCGCACCACTTCGATCTGGTCCTGGGTGTACGCGTTGGGTCGGGGGCTCTGCACGGTCAGACAGCCGAGAATCCGATCCTGGACCTTCAGCGGCAGATAAACCACGCTCATCATCGGCTCGCCCTTGACCGCCGTCGGATAACTCCCGAAAGCCCTGATCCAATCCTGTTCGTTGAGGACGATGACCTCGCGCTGTTCACGTACACAGGTGACCGCCGGCCGGCTGGTGTCGGTCATTGGAAGCTCTGACGGCGCCAGCCGCTTGCCGCCCTCGATGTCGAGGCGAGAGACGAGTACGTCGCGCTCCGGATCGTAGACGTCGATTCCGAAGGTGTGCGCATCCATCCGGGCGTTGACACTCCGGTAGAGCTTGTCCAGGACCTCGTTCATGTCCAGCGTGGCGGTCAACTCCTGGCCGATCTCACTGATCGCCGCGATGTCGGCCGTGCGCTCCTCAACCCGTTCCCGAAGCGTCTGGCGCATGCTCTGGAGAAACCTGACGCGCCATTGCATGAGGCCAACGATAAGCGCAAGCAAGGCGGCAAGACCCGCTGCCCGGGCCCACCAGGTCATCCACCAGGGCGGAATGATGCTGACCGCGATCGATGCGCCAGTCTCGTTCCAGACTCCGTCACTGTTGGCCGCCTTCACCCGAAACTCGTAATGGCCCGGCTGGAGGTTGGTAAAGGACGCACTGCGCCGGCTCGAATCGGTCTCGACCCAGTCATCATGGTAGGGCGTCAGCTTGTAGGCGAAGAGGTTCTTCTCCGGAGCGGCGTAATGCAATGCGGCAAACTCAAACCCGAAGTCCTCGCCATAAGGCAAGGAAAAAGCCTTCAGAAACGGCGCCGTCACATCAATGGGCGAGTCTTCCGTTCCGGCAACGACCCGGCGATCGTCGATCAGCAGATGAGTGATGACCACGGGCGGCGGAAACGGGTCCGGGGCAACTGATTCCGGGTCGAAGACGGTCAGGCCGCCGATTCCTCCGAAATACATCGTGCCCTCCTCACCCTTGGCACCGGAGGCCACCCAGTATCCGGCCCGAAGCGCTCCATGCGTGTAGTCGAAATTGGCGATCGAACCGTCCTTCGGGTCAAAGCGGGAGATCCCCTGAATCGAACTCAACCACAAGCGTCCACGCGCGTCCTCGAGAATCTTCCCGAATCGGTCCGATGCAAAGCCGTCGCGTGCCGTGTAGCTCTTGAACCGAAGACCGTCCGGTTTTTCAATGACCTGGTTGAGACCACGCCCGGTGGCAACCCATAGCCCACCTGACGCCGCGCGGTGGATCGAAACCACGCCATTGTCACTCAGGGAGGCCGGATCGCCCGGCCGATGCGTAAATGACCGGAAGCCTTCATCGCCCGGCTCACGCAGCAGCAGCCCGCCGCGCTGTGTTCCCACCCACAAGCGCCCATCGGATTCCTCAAGTATGGAATAGATCCGCCCGTTGCCCAGGGTATCCGGTGCCCCGGGCTCAAACAGGAAAGCTTGCAACTCGCCTTCCCGGAACAGGTTCAGGCCATTGTAAGTGCCAATCCAGAGTCCCCCGTTCAATGAGGGAACCAACGCTTCGAGCCGCGCATCGGTCAAGCCGTCGGCCGACGTCAAACACCGCTTGGCGTCATTTTCCGGGTCGATGCGGCAAAGCCCCCCGTCGCCTCCAACCCAAACGGAACCGTCCACCGGAATGGCAACCCCGCCGAGACCAACAGACCTGATCGGACCAAGAGCGCCTGATGCGGCAGGCCACGAGGCCCTGGTTCCGTCGTCCCTCACCTGGATCAGCCCTGAATCCGAGCCAACCCAAACGGAGCCGTCAGGCGCTGCTGCGACCGCGCGTGCATTGCGATTTCCAAGCATGCCTGCGCCCCAGCGTACAAAGCTGTTCCGTGGCCGAAATCGACTGACCCCGCCGGTATAGGTCCCGACCCAGATCTGACCATTGCGGTCAGTGAACAAGGTGTTGACGCGTCCGCTACCCAGACTATTGGGGTCAACCGGATCATGGCGGTAATTGACAAACTGTCCCGTGCGAGGATCGAACCGGTCGAGGCCAGCTTCGGTACCCACCCACAGGTAGGCGTCTTCCTTGATCAACGCCGAAATTCGATCGTCGGAGAGCGAAGCCGGTTCGTCCGCATTCGATCGATAGCTCCGGACCATTTCGGTGGTGGTATCGAGGACATGGAGACCTTCCCGAGTTCCCACCCATACCTGCGCCCCATCCACCAGCAAGGCCGTAATGGCATTGGCGAGCGGTGACCCTGAGATCCCCAGGTGGTGGAACTCTCTTCTGACAGTGTCCAAGCGATCAAGACCCTGCTCGGTCCCCACCCAGATGTGCCCATCGTCAACAGCGAGAGATAGCACCTGGTCGTGCGACAGCCCCTCGTTGGCACGGAATGCATGTACCGTATCCGCGTCGACACGAAAGAGCCCCGATGTCGTTCCGACCCAGACACCGTTTTCGTTTGCTGCCTGAATCGCGAGGATGCCCAAGGCCGACCCGAACTCGCCGGCCAGAGTCACTCGCTCGGCACGACCGGTCTTAGGGTCCAGCCGATTCAATCCTGCGCCGCGGGTACCGATCCAGATATGGCCCGAGTTGTCCTGGGCCAGGGCGCTGATGAAATCGTCCGACAGCTGATCATCCACACCGCCGCCCTGGAACAGGGTCATGTCAAAGCCATCGAAACGCACCAGCCCATCCTGCGTTCCAAGCCATATGAAGCCGGTGCGATCCTGAATGCCGGAAAGAACCGTTGCCTGCGGCAGGCCGTCTTCAACAGATAGGCGGTGAAAATAGAATCCGGGCTCGTCCGCCGCTCGCATCGACCAGCTGACGAGCAACATTGCCGCGGCTGCCAGTGCCGCACCCTTGCGCCCCCTCGCCATGACGACCAGTTTGCCTCAATAATGGCTTCTCGTCAGGCGTAGCCCGGATAGACCGGCACGAACATGTGGGAAGCGACAACGGCTTGCAGGTCATCCGGGCGATCGATGCGGGCGATTCCCTCCGAGAAAGCGATCTCGGCCACGGCTGTCGCGATTCGCGCGGACACTTCCCGGATGCGGGTCAATGGCGGGTACACCCGCCCGACCGACAGGTCGTAGGGCTCGACCATCTCGGCCAGCGTTCGCGCCGCCGCCAGGAACATGCGATCCGTACAGCGGTTGGCCTCGGCGGCGATCAGTCCCAGCCCCACGCCGGGGAAGATGTAGGCGTTGTTGCCCTGCCCCGGCACGAAGCTCTGATCGCCGATCTTCAGGCCGGCGAAGGGGCTGCCGCTGGCAAACACCGCGCGACCATCGCTCCAGCGGTAGGCCTGCTCGGCGGTGCATTCGGCCTTGGACGTCGGGTTGGACAGCGCGAAGATCACGGGCCGTTCATTGATCTCGGCCATCGCCCGGACGACCGGTTCGGTAAACACCTGGGGCTGACCGCACACGCCAATGAGGGCGCCGGGCTCCAGGGTCCTGATGGCATGCAGGAGATCGCCCTTGAAGTCCAGTTCATGGGCATAGGGGCGCTTGTGTTCGGCGAGCCCTTCACGGCCGGCGGTGATGAGGCCGCGCGAATCGATGAACCAGCAGCGGCGCCGGGCTTCCGCCTCGTCCCAGCCTTCTTCGACGAGATTGGCGACAATCAGATCACCGATCCCGATGCCGGCCTCGCCGGCCCCGTAGAACAGGTAGGGCCGATCGCCCATCCGGTCTCCGGTGATGCGCAGCGCCGCGATCAGTCCGGCCAGGGCAACGGCCCCGGTGCCCTGGATGTCATCGTCGAAGGTACAGTAGCGATCCCGATAGCGCGCCAGCAGGCGGAAGGCATTGTGGTTGGCAAAGTCCTCGAGCTGGATGACGGCCTTCGGGAAGGCTTCCGAAGCCGCGGCGAAGAACTCGTCCAGGAACGCATCGTATTCCTCACCGTGAATCCGGCGATGGGGGACGCCGATATACAGCGGGTCCTCGATCAGTGCCTCGTTGTTGGTCCCGACATCGAGCGTGATGGGCAACGTCTTGGTCGGGTGGATACCGGCGCAGGCGCTGTAGAGAGCGAGCTTGCCGATCGGGATGCCCATGCCGTCGGCGCCGAGATCACCGAGTCCCAGGATGCGTTCGCCATCGGTGACCACGATCATGCGCACGTCGTGGTGTGACCAGTTGGCCATGACCTCTCGAATCTCTCCACGGTCTTCAGAACAGATGTACATTCCCCTCGGCCGGCGGAAGATGTGTCCGAACTCCTGGCAGGCCTTGCCGACCGTCGGGGTGTAGATGACCGGCATGAATTCCTCCAGGTTCTCGGTCAGGACGCGGTAGAACAGCGTCTCATTCCGATCCTGGAGCGACATGAGGCCGATGTACTTTTCCAGGTCCGAGGGCTTGGCACGCAGGTTTTCGAGAACACGGCGGACCTGGATCTCCTCCGAACAGACCCGCGGCGGCAGCAGGCCACGAAGGCCCAGGGCAGAGCGCTCGGCCTGGGTGAACGCAGTGCCCTTGTTGCGGGCGGGATCATGGAGCAGCTTGACGCCGCGCGGGAAGTCTTCGGGAATGAACTGTGCGGTCATCGGCGGAATCGCCCATCCACTGGGGAACATGCCCAGCTTAGCGACCCCGCGCACCCGGATTCTTGATCCGGGTCAGTCCATCGCAACCCGACGACGATTATCGGTCGGATAGGGGTACTCCATGTGCGCCGCCGTTTCCCGGGCAACCGCATCGCCGAAATCTCGGGCCACCATCCGTAGGGCCATGTCGATGCCCGCCGATATACCGGCCGAGGTCACGGTATCGCCGTCTTCGACCACATGCTCGTCCGCCACCACCCGGACCGCCGGAAAACTCTCGCGCATCCAGTCCAGCGAGCGCCAATGGGTGGTGGCTCGCCGGCCATCCAGCAGCCCTGCTTCGCCCAGCAGCATGGACCCGGTACAAACCGAAGTGAGTCTCGAAACCTGCTTTGCCCGCTGCCGAATCCACTCGATTGTCGCCGCGTTTTCGAGCTGTTCCCGCACGCCCCAGCCGCCTGGAACAACCAGCAGGTCGAGCGACGGGCAGGAGGCGAGCGTCACCTGCGGACGCACTTCCATTCCACCACGGGTGACGATCGGCGCTTCGCTCTCGGCAACCAGCAGGACCGCGTAGGGCGAGCTCGACTCCCGATGCCGATCATTGTCGAGCCGAACGGACGAAAACACCTCGAAGGGACCGCAGAAATCCAGGACTTCCACATCATCGAAGATCAGGATGCCGATCTTTTTCATGGGTCGGAATCTCGAAACAGCGAGCGCAGTTCTTCCTTGGCCTGCTCCAGGATCTCCCGGCGGTCCGGCTCCAGCTGGCTGCCTGCGCGATTGATGTAGAAATTCAGCATGGCCATGGCCGACTGCAATGGTGTGCCCTTGCGCCGGTCACTGGCCTCCGCCGAGCGCTTCAGGGACTCGGCGATCCGGCGCGGGTCGTCCCAGGTGAAAACCCCCTCATCGAGCTCCAGCGCATGGCTCGTTTCATTCACTTTCTGGCTCCAACGCTCACTCATGAGGCATGGAACGTCCTAATATCTGCCGATCACAGGAGGAGACCGTAATGCGAAACCTGATTCTTTGCACATTCTGCCTGTCCGTCACGCTTGTCAACCCGGCCGGGGCCGATCCCTTCGATGGCTATCGCATGGTGGATCTGAGCCATGGCTACGGTCCGGAAACGCTTTACTGGCCCACTTCGCCCAGCCGTTTCGAGCGGACCGAGCTGGCTTACGGAGAGACCGACGCCGGATTCTTTTACGCCGCCAACAGCATCTGCACGCCGGAGCACGGTGGGACCCATCTCGATGCGCCGATACACTTTCATGCCGATGGTCTGACCACCGACGAGGTACCGCTTGACCGGCTCATCGCCCCGGCCGTGGTGATCGATATCTCGGCAGCAAGCGCTGCGAATCCCGATTACCGGATGAGCGTTGAAGACATCGAGCGCCACGAGGGCGAACACGGCGCGATCCCATCCGGCTCGATCATCATCGCGCGGACCGGCTGGAGCACCCGCTGGCCCGATGCGAAGGACTACCTGGGAGACGATACGCCCGGGGATGCTTCCAATCTGCACTTCCCGAGCTTCGGCAAGGAAGCGGCGCAGATGCTCGTGGAGGAACGTCAGGCGGCCGCCATCGGGATCGACACGGCGTCCATCGATTACGGGCAGTCGCGGGATTTTCCGGTGCATCAGATCGCGGCGGGCCGCAACGTGCCCGGGCTGGAAAACCTGACCAACCTGGAAGAGCTCCCGGCCCGGGGTGCCTACCTGATCGCCCTGCCGATGAAGATCGAGGGCGGTTCCGGAGGGCCGGCCCGGGTTGTTGCTCTGGTTCCGGAGACCAGTTCGAAGTAGGACCATGAATGGCGATTCTTCGTCCTGGATGCCGGGTCCGCCGGCAGCCCGGGGAGACGGAATTCTATGGCTCGGATTCCATTTTCATCGTGTCCATGACCGTCAGGGTCCGATAGCCGTAGGGTGACTCGCCACCATCCAGGTAAGCCTGGATGACCTCGGGCGCGAGAGCTTCGGACATCCGCTCGGGGACTTCCCATGCGGCATGATTGCCATGAAAGTCGTGACAACCGAGACACGTTTCCCAGCGGTCCTCCTCGATCAGAACCGAGTGAGCCACGTCGACCGGATCGTCCTCCACGATCGTCGCCCCATGGCAATGCCGGCAGGCAGTGAGTGCCACCGTTGCGCGAGCCGCGCGATGCTGGGCGTGACAGCCGGTGCATTCATCAGCACCCAGTGCCCGGCGCGCCGCGTCGAATTCCGCGTCGACGAAGTGGGCGATCGGATGCCGGTCATTCGGATTCTCGTGACATTCGAGGCACGGCGCATTACCGACCGGGGCGTAGTAGAACTCGAGCCTGGCCAGGCTCATTCCGCCTTCCGCCCGCTTATGGCAGGCATTGCATTCCATCGCCTCGTGGCCGACGTTGGCGGGGCCGGCCGAGTGCCATTCCTCCAGGCCCGGGAACAGCAGCAGAGCACCGCCGACCAGACCCACCACCAGTCCCCAGCGATAGGCACTTCGTTGCCCTGCACTGAGGTGCTTCCAGCGCCGTTGCCCTCCTTCACCCATCAGCGATAACCCAGGGCATAGACGAGATGGATGAGCATGATGACCGTCACCAGGCAGGACAGCGGAACATGGATGGCCAGCCAGAGGCGCTGATAGCTGAAGGCCAGCTCCGGATCGCGGATGACGGACTTGTCCAGCGCGCCCACGACGGCGTTCACGACAAAGAGAATCGGCAGAACGACCGTATAACCGAAGCCGAGAGAGGCGGAATGCGCCAGCAACAGCACCGGCCCCAGCGGTCCGAGCCAGCGGTGCCAACGGTAGTGCGGGCCGGTCTGGGCCAGCTTGCCCCTCAGCCGGAGCCAGGGCAGCGTCCATTGATAGGCCACATAGGCCAGCAACAGGCTCCCGGTGGTCAGCGCGTAGCCGTCCCCTTCCTGGATGCCAACCAGCCAGTCCGGAGCGAGCTCGAACAGGGCCTGCACCAGGTAGAAAGCGGACAGGGCAATCGTACTCCAGAGTTGCAGCCGGTCGGCAATTCCCCTGGCCTCCCGGGCCGCTTCCGGAGCATGGCCCACCGGCGTGAAGCGCTCGATCGCGATCCGTTCCGGCTTGACCCCGGCGCCCGCCAGATAACGTCGAACGTCATCCTGATAGCTGCCCGGACCGCAGATCAGGAAGCGCGCCCCGGGGAAGCGCTTGACCAAAGCCGCGACCTGCGCCTGATCGAGGTGCTGCCGACCGCCCGTGACGCGGTAGTGAACTGTGAAGTTGGCGTTGACCTCGGCCAGCGCATCGAATTCGTCTCGATAGGCGAAATCCCGAGTGGTTCGGGCCGAGTAATCGACGTGCACCTTCAGCCGCGAATCCGCTTTTTCCAAAGACCGGGCCAGGGCCAGAGCGGGCGTCATTCCGATTCCCGCGACCAGACACACAACCGTTGCCGGCACCTGCGGATCGATCCAGAAATCTCCCTTCGGATGGGACAGCTTGAGGCGCGTGTCCTGGGGCGCCCGGAAGAGCCAGCTCGAGAGGAAGCCGTGATTCTCCCGTTTGACGGTGATCTCCCGCCACTCGGTAAGATGCGGTGGCGATGTGATCGTGTAAGGCCGGTGGACCCAGGCACCCCCGATCTCGGCCGAGACGACCACGTGCTGTCCGGGGAGCGCCGGTCGCAAGGGCTGCGCCGGCGGTTCCGATCCGGAAGCGAAGCTACGAAACCGGAATGACCGGACGCTCGGCGCGGCTTCGACCTCGTCCGCGAGTTCCACGAGCTGGCCGGTACTGCTGACCATCTCGGCAAGGTAACTGGTACACCCACCGCAGATGGTCGTCGCGCCGGACGCTTCGGCCAGTTCCGTCAGCGTTTCGGCCCCGCGCGCAAGGGTCTCTTCGATGGTTGCGCGCGTCAGCGACAGACATTGGCACAGCACGGCATCCGGATCCGTCGCCGCTGCGAGGTCCGGGCTCTCGACCAGGTGCCCGGTGTCTTCGAAGTCTCGCAACTCCGCCGGGTCCAGCTCGGCCTGCTTCATCAGCAGCGCATGAATCTCGCCCAGCTCACGCCAGGGGCCTTCGGCATGGACCCGGACGAGACTGCCGTCGTGGATGGTCAGGCTGCGCAGGATCTCGCGCGCCGGTTCCCGAAAGGTGTATTCCTCGACCTTTGCGTCTTCCGGAATTTCCAGCGATGCGCTGTAGATGTCCCGCTCGACCACATGGTTGATGATGGCCTCGCGACCGTCATCCAGCGTGGCCACGGTCACCACGGCCGGATCGCCCCGGAACGCTCCGTCGAATACGGTGGCCACGCCACCCTGCAGGGCATAGACCTTCTTCAGGGTCCCGAGGTAATCGTGCAAGTCGGGGCTTGCGGATGAGGCTTCCAGGAATCGCTCGCGATCGATGATCACCAGGTCCGTCGGCGCCTCGGCTCGTGCGGCTGCCCTCCGGGATTCACCTTCCAGCACCGCCAGTTCGCCAAAGGTCTGGCCCTCGGCAAGTACCGCCAGCGGCAGCTCTTGCCCATCTTCGATCCGGTAGATGAGCACCCGCCCGGCACGAACGAGATACACCGAATCGCCGGGATCGCCCTCATCGAAGACCACGTCTCCAGGTTCGAAATGCTCGTCTCGACTCCAGCCCTGCTCCTGGTCAAAGAGGACGAGCGCCCGATACATGACCGACTTCTCGACCATGGAGAGCTGCCGGGCATGGCGATGATGGACCACGTTCAGACGATCACCGACCTCCGGGCTGAGTGCCATCGCATCCCGGAAAACGGCCTCCGGAACCACCAGCACCCGGCTCGGCGCCACGGTTCGCACGCTTGCCCGCCGCCGGTAATCGGAGCCGGGCATCAGCGCTCCTTCGCCGGTATGCTCACCGGGCCGATCCATCCGCTTCAGGACCACCTGGCCTTCACTGGTGTCCTTGAATGCTTCGAGCACGCCATCGAGAAGTACGTACATCTCGTGCCCGACATCGCCGTCGATGATGACCAGCGTGTCCGGGGCAAGGTCCCGCACGTGGCATCGGGCGACGAGCTCCGCACAGTCGTCCTGCCCGAGGGAAGCAAACAGCTCGCAGTGAGAGAAAATCTCGACTACGCTCCCGGGTTCGCGGGACAGGTCGCCACGGCGGGTCATAGGGCATGATCCTCGAGCCGGATACGACCCGCAACCTCCGGTGCCAACCTGCCGGACTGCTTCGGATTGATGGATTGAACGACACTCTGCCGCCAGCTCAAGACGTCCCCCCGATGCCGGATCAAGACTGCAATCATCCGGTTGTAGCAGATTTCACCGGCGCCTGCTCCCGGAGAATACGATGAATTCCCGTCGCCGCCTGTTCTGGGCGTGGCTCGGCGCCTTCTACCTGACCTGGGGCGGAATCCTCGTCTTCGGCGGCCTCGGACCGACCGCCCTGACCCACTGGCCCATTGCCGTGGCCATGGCTGCGGGATCCTACGTGGCCGGCTCCACGCCCATGGGCGGCGGCACCGTCGGTTTCCCAATCCTCGTCCTGCTTTTCGACCAACCGGCCTCGCTGGGGCGGGATTTCAGCTTCGCCGTTCAGGCCGTCGGGATGACGAGCGCCGCCCTCTTCATCTGGAGCCGACGGCAGCCGCTGGAGTGGCCAATGCTGCGCGCCGCATTGATCGGCGCACTCATCGGCACGCCGCTGGGCATTATTTTCGTCGCACCTCTCGTCTCCGGCCTGTTCATCAAGCTGCTGTTCGCCGTCGTCTGGGCCAGCTTCGGCCTGCTCCACCTGCATCGGATCAACGAGATTACCGCACACCAGGGCATCACCCCGACCAATCTCCGGTTCGACACGATGACCGGAGCCATCGTCGGCTTTGTCGGCGGCCTGACCATCGCCAGCATTACCGGCGTCGGGATCGACATGCTGCTTTACATGGTGCTGGTGCTGGTTTGCCATGCTGACCTGCGCATCGCCATACCGACATCGGTCATCCTGATGGCGTTCGTGTCGGTCGTGGGCCTGTTCACCAAGCTCTTGCTGGGAACGATCGAGCCCGGCGTCTGGCCAAACTGGCTTGCGGCGGCCCCGGTGGTTGCTATCGGTGCGCCATTTGGTGCGCTCGTCGTGAGCCGGATCGGGCGGCGACCGACGCTGCTCGTCGTGTCGGTGCTGTGCGTCGCCCAGTTCGGCTGGACGCTGTGGCACGAGCGCCAGGCCCTCTCGCCCTGGACCATCGCCGCCACGCTGCTCGGAGTGATCCTCTTCCTGCTGGTCTTCCAGGAACTGCACCGCCTCGGCGACCGTCTCGCCAGGCGCAGGCCCGACTGACGATCAGGCGGGCAGCCGGACCTCCAGCCAGCGCAGCTCCGGGCCGGAAGCGGCGATCCGATGCGTCAGGCCGCGGGGGATGGTTGCCGCGGCACCGGCCCCGAGCAGCTGCGCGCCCGTTGATTCCGTGGTCAGCTCGAGTTTCCCGTCGAGGACGAACAGGAAGAGGAACTCCCCGTCGTGGCTGATGAGCCCAGTCCTTGCCTGAGCGACCGGCTTGACCACGCACACCGACGCCAGTCCCCGCGTGGCCGACGCAATCCCCGTATCGGCCGCCTCGAAGCCGGCCAATCGATGGGGCGTCCAGATCGCCCTGGCTGCTTCGAAACGTGCGAATTGCTGCCCGCCGTATTCCCGTTCCGGATCCATCCGCCCGGTCGGCAGAACCATGTCCCGATCCGCCCGGGTCAGGTGCTCGGCCGGACTGCTGACCTCGATGACCTCCAGCCCCCGAGACGCCTCGAGCACGCGATGGCGAATTCCCGGCGGCTGAAGCACGCAGTCTCCCGGTTCGAGTACGAACGATGGCCCCTGGTCTTCGTAGACGACGCGCACCCAGCCGCGCCAGCAGAAGATCAGCTGAAAACGGATCAGGTGGTAATGCACGTAGTCGGGCACGGGCCCGCCCTGTTCGATACGGATGCGCGAAGCGATAAACCTTCCACCCTGACGGGCCGGTATGAGGTCCTGATATCGCATGCCGGCCCGTCCGGCAGACCAGGCCCGCTCCCCGGCAACGATTTCCAGCGTCGGCTGTTCCGGCGGGAGCTCGTAAGCCGGCCCGTCCGGAACCCACTCGATGACCGTGCCGCCGGGAGACCGGCTGATCTCTTGCTCGGGTATGGCTCCGCTCAGGCGGAGTCGGGAAGGAGGATCGTCGGTCTCGGCGTCCAGGCGCAAGCGGATGCCGTGACCCGACACGACCGCTATGCGCGGCTCGTCGGCCGGGAAAACGAGTTCGACTGCGAAGCCCAGGCGCTCGGTGAAGAACGCCATGTCACCGTCGAGATCCGCCGTGGACAACACCACTTCCGCGGAGAGCGCTGGTCCTTCACCCTCGTTCATCGGCGGGAGCGGCTGTCGATCGGGTAACCGGTTCGACGGTAATTTCCACGCGACGGTTGAGGCGCCGACCTTCCTCGGTCGCGTTGCTGGCGATTGGGGCCGTCTCCCCCTTGCCGACGATGACCATGCGTTCGATCGGCACGCCGTGCTCGGCGAGGAAACGCGCCAAAGCCTTCGCTCGCCGCTCGGAAAGCACCCGGTTGTAGTCCTCGGGACCCGAATCGTCGGTAAAACCATGGAGTGCGATCAGCGTCCTGTCGTACTCGTTGAGCACCTCGGCAAGGTCGCTCAGCAGCGGCCTCACAGCGGGGCTCAGACCGACGCTGTCCTCGTCGAAGGTCAGCTGGCCCGGCATGGTCAGGCGAATGGAATCCCCGGTGCGGACAACACTGACGCCGGCCGGGGCCAGCTTTTGACGAAACCTGCCCTCCTGTATGTCCATGTAATAGCCGACTTCGCCGGCCGCCAGGGGACGGATCCCGGCCGTGGCGATCAAGCTGGTCTTCTGGTCTGTCTTTTCCTCATCCGGGTCTTCCGAATCGGCGACGGTAGCCGGTTCTGAACGGGGCGCCGGCTCGGGATCCTCCTCAGGCGCCAGCGGAAGGTACTGGCAGCCCGCCAGGACCGCCAGCAGAACAACAGCAAGCAATGCTCGTGTCTTCTCAACCACTCTTCGCGAATCCCCGATTCAACGATCTGAAATTATCAACGACTTCGACCTTAGAAGATACCGAGCCAAGAAGGCCACTCCAACCGTATTCCGGGGATTTCCGTGCGATGGCAGGAAGTTGGATGCCGAAGGATCAGGCCGGTTCCGGTTCCGGGACCTTTTGGCTGCGCCGCTTGACGAAACGCGAGAATTTACGGGCCGAGAGGGGACGGCTGAAATAATAGCCCTGTGCGTACATCACGCCGCGCTCGCGAAGCCATTCGACCTGATGCAGCGACTCGACGCCCTCGGCAACCGTTGCCAGTTCCAGCGATTTCGCCATCTCGATCACATGGCCGATGACGTTGCTGGTAACCGCCTCCTTTTCGATGGCATCAACAAAGGACTTGTCGATCTTCAGGATATCGATCGCGAAGGACTCGAGGTAGGAAAGACTCGAGTACCCGGTGCCGAAATCGTCGATGGCAACCTGGTGTCCCTGCCCGCGCAGCATCTGGATCAGCGAACGTACCGCGTCGCTGTTGATCAGCGAGCGTTCCGTAATCTCCAGCTTGATCGCGCTGGGCGGCAGCTCTGCCTTATCAAGCCCTTCCTTTAGCGCCGGGATAAATGACTTATTATCAAGATCTTGTGGCCCCAGGTTGAGGTTGATGCTCAGATCGGGCTGCGCCTTGAGCAGCGCTCCGACATCTCGCAGCGTGGCGTCCAGCACCGCACGGGTTATCTCCGGCAGGAACCCCGCATCCTCGGCCACGGGAATGAACACATCCGGCCCGATTCGCTCACCGTTCTCGCGCACCCAGCGGGCCAGTGCTTCGCCGCCGATGCAGCGACCGGTCTCGAGATCGATGATCGGCTGATACTCGGCCCGAAGCTGCCCCTTGGCCAGCGCGTAACGGAGTTCACCGGTGAGGCTGAAACGGGACCGCGAGTAACGCACGACGAGCACGATCCACAGGATCAGCAAAAGCAATCCGATGATACCGGCGACGGACAAGGTCGGCAGATATCGATTCCAGAACTGGCCGAGTGGCTCGGCTACGACGATGTCGATGGGAAACACGGTCCCCAGGGAAATCCGCGAGACGATGCGGCCCGCCCGACGGTCGATGGTCAGTCCGGGCTTGAGCGTCTGCGGCTCGGGGAGCTCAGCATTGGCCGGTTCGGAGGCAAGGCGCAGGCCTTCGACCCATAAAGCGGCCCTGCGGTCTTCAAGGGGCTCGGCATCGAGGAGCTGGCGAGGGTCCATGGCCACGTCGTGGACGCCATAGCGAATCATGAACAACGGCAGGCCGGCAAGCGAAGTATCTTCGCCGGGCCACCAGGCGATGACGCCTGAGTCATAAATTCGATCGGCCCGCGGGGGACGGACTTCCGATGTCTGGATGAAGCCGGCGCCGCACAACCGCTCCTCCGCCCGGTAATAACCGATCGACTTGATGTAGGGTCTCACGACGGCGGCATTGTGCATCGCTTCGACATGCGCCGGCGAGCAGGCCTCCCAGTCCTGGTTGTTCAGCCTGTCCAGCACGGAAATTGCCGCCACGATACGCTGCTCGGTGCGCTCGCCCAGCAACCGGGCGACCTGCTCTACGTTACGTTCCTCGGCGACGACGGACTCCTTCCAGAGCACCCAGGAAAGGGGCGCAATCAGGAGCAGAATTCCACTCAAGGCCAAGCCTAAGCTGAAGACTAGTTTGGTTTGCTGGCGCATCGGGTCGGTTCGGAAAGGGGCTGTAATATCTCCCCTGCGGCTTACCGGGTCAAGATTGCGGATCCGCCCGCAAGTGTGTCCTCGGGCCAGCGAAAGGCAATTCCATCCGGATGGCAATCAAGGCTACCATCCCGCCCTATGCTGGGAGGACTGACTGCGATTGCGATTCTGGCTGGCGTGGCGTGGCTGTGGCTGGATACGGCCCAGGCTCGGGACCGGGCGCGCCACCTGGCTCGTCGCCTGTGCAAGGATTCGGGGGTCCAATTGCTGGACCAGACCGTCGGCTTGAACCGCACCTTCGTCCGGCGCATTCGCGGCCGATTTCTGATCGGCCGAGAATTCGGCTTCGAGTTCAGTGAACAGGGCATGGATCGATGCCACGGGCAACTCACGCTGCACGGCTCTCACCTCCAGAATGCCGTGCTGGACGGGGCCCGCATTGGACGGGTCATCGTGCAGCCCGGCAGATCCCATTAGCCGGCGAGTCAGCCCGCCGGGCTACCAGGCGATCCCGTAGTCTTCCCCGTAGTCGCTGGCGCCGCCCCACAGCGTATCGTGCTCACGATCGAAATAGATCGCCGTAATGGGACCGGACGTGCGTTCCCGGAACTCGACCCGGTAGCCCTTTTCCCGCAGCTCGTCCGCGACCCAGGCCGGCACGTCTTCGCGCAGCACCAACCTGCCCGGCTCGGACCCGTGCGCTCCAAAGGAGCTCTGCATCTGATAGCTGACGATATTGGCTGCCTCCGCCGCCTCCTGCACGTTCATGTCGAACTCCACCATGTTCAGGAAGAACTGGAGCAGATTCTGATCTTGTGTGTCGCCGCCCTGAACGGCAAAGGACAGATAGGGCTTGCCGTCCTTCAGGGCCATTCCCGGCGTCAGGGTGGCGCGCGGCCGCTGGCCAGGCTGAACGACGTTGTACGGATTGAGCCGCCGATCCAGCACGAAGCTCTGCATGCGCTGGCTCAGACCGATGCCGGTGCGGCCGGCGATGAACGGCGGAATCCAACCGCCGCTGGGCGTGACCGAAACGACCCATCCTTCGGCGTCTGCGGCCTGGATGGAGGTCGTACCCGCAACGAAGGCCTCGTCCAATGACATGGCGCCGGTCTGTTGAAAGCCTGCCTCGCCGTCCGCTTCCGCTTTCGGCGGAATCGGCGTCCATGCCTCGAGCAGGTCCAGGTAGGGATTGCGGCCATCCTGGAACGGGTACGGATCTCCCGGTTTCGCATCGGCATCATTGCGCTCCCAGTCGATCTCGCCCAGCCGCTGCTTCGCATACGCCTTGGACAGGAGGCCACGAATCGGCTCCTCCGGCGGCACGTAGGGATCGCCGTAGTAGAAGTCGCGATCGGCGAAGGCAAGATTCATGGCCTGGTAGAGGGCGTGGATGTAGCGGCTGCTGTTGTAGCCCATCGCCTGGAGATCGAGCCCCTCCAGGATGTTCAGGGCCTGCAGCATCACCGGGCCCTGGACCCAATGGGTGAGCTTGACGACCTCGATCCCCCGATAGTCGGTCGTCACCGGCTCCTCCAGGTGGACCTGCCAGCGATCAAGGTCCTCCAGCGTTATCAGGCCGCCGGCCTCGGACGTTGCCCGCACCAGTTCCTTCGCAATGTCCCCACGGTAGAAGCGATCGTAGGCGGCCATGATCGCCGTCTTTCGGTCCGCTCCTCCAGCCAGTGCTTCGGCCTCTGCGGCAACCAGCTTTTCCAGCGTGCCGAGCAGGTCCGGTTGTGAAAATACTTCTCCGGGATGGGGCGCAGCCCGGACGTCCGGATTCTCCGGATCCAGGTGCGGCAGGAGGATGCGCCGGGAATCCGGCCATTGGGCAATGATCTCCCGGCGGCGTTCGATGTTGTCCGCCTGGGCCTGTTCGATGGGATAGCCCTCGGCCATTCGCATGGCCGGTTCGAGAACCTCAGCGAGACTCAGCTTTCCGAATTCGGCCAGCATCACCATCAATCCGCCGGGCGTGCCCGGCGTGACCGCCGCCAGTGGGCCGTACTCGGGCGGATATTGCATCCCCCTGGACCGAAAGAACTCGGCCGTCGCCCCGGTTGGCGCAACCCCCAGGGCGTTGATCCCGACCACCTTTTCCGTTCCTGGGTTGTAGATCAGAGCCTGCGTCTCACCACCCCAACCGAGCGTATCCCACATGGTCGAGGTTGCGGCGAGCATGGCGCAGGCTGCATCGACTGCGTTGCCTCCGCGCGCAAAGGTCAAGGCACCGGCGGTGGCACCGAGCGGCTTGCCGGTGATTGCGACCCAGTGCTTTCCGTGGAGCACCGGTTTGACCGTCCCGCCCTGCGCGGAACCGATGAAGAGGGAGATGCACGCGATGACGGTACAGAAAAGGCGCGGACTGCTCATGGGATTCCCGAATCTTTAGAACACGCGCGGGCATCATGACCTGCCGCGCGCCCCTCTTACAAGCGTGGCGGATGGTCTCTCAGCCAGGCCAGGGCCGCCTCGGTTTCCGGGAAGCCTTTACGGTCCACCGTGTCCGCATAGACCTCCGAAAACACCCGGCTCCCGCTCAGGCGATCGAAGCGCCGGATCATTTCCATCGGACCATCGTCCCTGGAACCGAAACAGCAGTCCAGGTAATCGCGGATGACATCATGGAGGCGGATGCCGTATCCCCGATGGAGGCGCCGGTCGGCCTCGAGGAAGAATGCCGCGCCGCCCCAGTAGAGGCGCACGTAGCTGCGGGTCTGGCGCATCATTCCGTTCAGATCCACGATCGACACCGAATCGAGCCGATTCGACCGGCTCGCCCGGTCAAAGCGGTCCCGGTAGCGGTCGATGACCTGGGCCCAGTCCAGTTCCCCGGCGGCGTACATGGCCTGGTACTGCAGGTAGCTGGCGATACCCTCGGCAAACCACATGCCGCTGCGGCCGAGATAGGGAAACATGAGATGAGCGAGCTCGTGGTAGGCGGTCCAGTCCCGCTCGAAATCACGCCTGGGAAAGCGAGGGTCGACGTGGAAGTTCACGCCGCGCCGGTTCCAGCGCTTGGTCGTATTGGCCCAGGGCACGGGTTCGGAACTGCGCGTCCGGCGGTGGAAATGAACATCATAGGAATAGGGCAGTTCGCCGATGAGTCCGGCCAGGCCGGCGTGGGCATATTCCACCCAGGCAATCAGGTTGCGCCGTTCCTCCGGCGAAAATCGATCTTCCCAGTGCCAGCGCTGGCTGGCGTGACCGGAAACGCTCAGGAGCAGGAACGAGAGGAGCCATGCACGCAGCATGCTTTGGACCTCGCGGTTTACGGATTCAATTGCCCGACGATAACCGCCGCCGCATGAGTCCCGGGTCAAGAACCTCCGACGCAGCCACCGACTTCATCTTCACCCGGGCCGAGGCCGCGACTCGCATCAGGCGTCGCTCCCAGTGATCTCGCCGGCAAGGGCTTCCAGAGTCTCTCGCCGCGCTTCGTCAAAATCGGTCATCCACGCACGATAGGGCCGCGAGCGCCCGACCGAATTCGCGTAGATCGGGCGGCGCACCTGGTCCGCACTGGCCGTCCGAACCTCGTTGCCTTTCGCCTGGTAGAAGCGGGCACAGGCCTCGTCCCAGGGCAACCCCGTCTTGCCCACCAGGCGTGGCGCCTCGACATCGAAATTCCCGACCAGGTCCTCGTAGGAAAGCTGTTCCACGGGACAGACCTCCCGCCAATGCGCCATGAGGAATTCATAGAGAGCGGACAGCAGGCCGATCTCCCGCAGGGACAGGCGCAACGCCTCGGCTTGAAACCCGGTGGAATACATCGACCAGCAGACATCATGCGGATCGCGGGTGACTTCGATGACCGTGGCCCTTGGGAACATCAGGCAGGCCGGCCCCAGGAGGGCAAAGTTGAAGGGCATCTTGTCGACGATTCGTCGCGGTCGGCGACCCACGAGCTGCTCAACTCCGGCCAGGTAGCGGTGCCCGAGGTCCTGTCGGATGCGGCCGGTGGTAAGGGACCCGAACAGCGTCTCCCCGGGCGCCATTCGCTCCAGGTGGCGAGCCAGCACGCGACCGATGAGTTGCCGCTCGCCCACCCCGGCCGCCCGCGGATGGGCCGCAATGATCTGCTCGGTCAGGGTGGTCCCCGAGCGCGGCATACCGACGACGAAGACCGGCTTGTCCGACGGGTGCCCACCGGAATCAGCCGATTTCATTGTGCCGGCGGAAAACTCCCGGACAAAGCCCGGCGCTGCTGCGATCTTGCGATCCAGGGCCAGGACGGATGCCGAAGACCGAGCCAGCTGGTTCGCGCGCTCGAGAGCGCGAAAAGCGTCGCGATGCTCCCCAAGCCGGTCGCGGCAGCTTCCCAGGGCGAAGAGCAGTCCCGAGGTCGGCGAATCGTCAACCGCCTTCTCGATCTTCGACAACACCGTTGCCGGATCGGTGTTCGGGTCCCGTGCCAGAAACAGCAGGCTGCCTTCACACGCGGAATCCCGTTCCAGGGCCTCCAGATACAGCGCTCGGGCCCGCTCGGTCCTGCCCGTGGCTCTTGCCGCATCCGCTCTTGCCAGCAGTACATTGAAATGACCGGGATTGGCGCGGGCGACCCGCTCGAGGTAGCTCGCTGCCCGATCGGCCAGTCCGCACCGGCGTTGCAACTGGGTTACCTCGATGGCGACGTCCACGGGCGGAAGGGGCGCCTGCTCAAGTCGCCGCAGCCAGGCAGCGGCACGATCCAGACGCTCGGCTTCCACTGCCGCACGCGCCGCGATGAAGAGCAGTCCCGGCTGATCCGGATGTTTCTTGAGCAAACGGGAAAGGCGCTTCAGCGCCGGGTCTAGCTGCCGAGCGGCGAGTAACCGATCGATCTCCGCGAGGTCTCGCTGCAGTTTTGCGGATGGTGGCGTTCCGGCAACCAAAGTGGCTCCTGGACAGACGGCATGAGCGAAACCGTACTCTACTCGATCATGCACGAATGAGTTATTCAATAAAAAGGTTGAATATGACGAAAAGCAAGGCAAAAACCGGTCCCCTGGACCGGGTCTTCATGGTCCTGGCCGACGCGATCCGCCGCCGCATGGTTCATCTGCTGGCGGAGCGGGAGCGAACCGTCTCGGAACTCGCCGAGCCCTCCGACATTTCCCTCGCCGCCATATCCAAGCACCTCAAGGTCCTCGAGCAGGCGGGCCTGGTACAACGGTCCATCCAGGGCCGGACCCATTTCTGCACCCTGCGTCCCGAGAAGCTCACCGGGGCATTGGATTGGATCACCATCTATCGCAGTTTCTGGTCGAGCGCCTCGACGCCCTGGCCGAAACATTGAAGGAGAAGCCCCATGAATCATGAACTGGTCATCGAACGCGAATTCGACAGCGACGTCACACAGCTCTTCAACGCCTTCCGTGACCCGGCAGTCGTCCGGACCTGGTTCGCGCCGGGCGAAATGCGCGTTGCCGAGGCGGAAATCGACTTCGCCGTCGGCGGGCGCTACCGGGTCGTGATGCAGGGGGATTCCGAGCACGTGGTGACCGGCACCTACCGCGACATCCGTCCCGAGGAACTGATAGGCCTCCACGAGCCGCGCCGTAGAAGCGGCGCGGCTCACCGCATCAATCACCGGGTATCGCCAGGTGATCCTCCCGACAACCTGATTGGGGTTTTTCCACCCAGGGCGCATGATGTGACCGAGCGAGCGGGAGTCAGTCATGTTGTATGTCGTCTTGATGGTCACCGGCCTGTTGATCGGCCTGAGCGCCGGCCGCGACGGAAACGCGCTGTGGGGCCTGCTGTTCGGGCTGGTACTGGCCCACATGATCCGTTTGAGCCAGCGCCTGGGTCGCCTGGAACGGGAACTCAAGGCAAGGTCGAAACGGCCTGACGAAGCGCCGCCTGCCAAAGAAGCCGCTCTCGTTGCGACCGAACCCTCCGACACCGCCGATGCACTAGACTGGGCCCGCGAGTCCGAAGCGCCCTCGCCCCGCGAAGAACCGGAAGAGGCCGAGGCGTCCGAAGAAGCTCAGGAGCCGCAAGCACCCAGCCTTCTGGTCCGAGGCATCGGCCTGGTCAAGGCGTTCTTCACGACCGGCAATCCGCTGGTGCGTACCGGGGCCCTGGTGCTGTTCGTTGCGGTTGCCTTCCTGCTCAAGTACATCTCGGAACGGGTCCAGGTCTCGATCGAACTGCGCCTGCTGGGCATCGCGTTCGGGGGGCTCGCGATCCTGGTCACCGGCGTGCTGATGCGAGTCCGTCGGCCTGGCTTTGCCTTGCCGTTCCAGGGTGCCGGGATCGGCGTCCTCTACCTCACGACCTACGCTGCCGTCCGCCTCTATCCGGTCATCCCACCCGGCGTCGCCCTGCTGGTCCTGCTGCTGGTGGTTGCCGTAACAATCGGCCTGGCGCTGTGGCAGGACACATCCACACTCGCCAGTTTCGGCGTCGTCGGCGGCTTCCTGGCGCCGGTGCTCACTTCGACCGGTCAGGGCAGTCACGTCGAGTTGTTTTCCTACTACCTGGTCCTGAACGTCGCCATCGGCACCATTGCCTGGTTTCGAGCCTGGCGCTGGCTGAACTGGCTCGGTTTCGTGTTCACCTTCGGCATCGCCTCGATGTGGGGCGCCGAGTACTACCGGCCCGAGCACTTTGCGACGACGGAGCCATTCCTGGTCGCCCACGTTGCGCTGTATATCGCCATTGCCGTGCTGTTCGCGGTCCGGCAGCCCCCACGACTGAAAGGGCTGGTCGACGGGACCCTGGTCTTCGGCACCCCGCTGGTCGGGTTCACCTTGCAGGCCCTGCTGCTGGAGGACCGCGGCATGGACCTGGCGGCCAGCGCGGCGATCCTGGGGATCGTCTATCTGGTCTTGAGGCAGGGGCTGCTGGGGCGGGACAGGGAACATTTCTCGTTGCTCGGCCAGAGTTTTTTGGGTCTTGGCGTGGGCTTTCTTACGCTGGCGGTCCCACTGGCTTTCGACGCCCGCGTGACTTCGGCCATGTGGACGCTGGAAGGCGCCGCGATTGCCTGGGTGGGCATCCATCAATCGGCGAGCTTGCGGCGCTGGGCCGGGTACCTGCTCATGCTGGTCGGCTCCCTTGCCTACCTGTTGGAGAACGAGGCGGCACCGGGTAACGGCTGGGCGCTGCTCAACGCCGACTACCTCGGGATCGCCATCGTCAGCGCTTCGTTCCTGTTCGTCGCGGATCAGATCCGACGGCGCCAGTGTGATCCGGGGCTGCCTCACCTGGCCGCGGCCTTCTGGGTCTATGGCGCAATCTGGTTCTGGCTGGGCGGCATCAACGAACTCCAGCGGCAGCTGGCGGGTGCCCCGAGGCTCCTCTCAGTTGTGATCTATCTGGGCGCCGGCGCCATCGCCTGTGCCGAGTATGGGCGCCGCCAGGCCTTCGGCGCCGCCCGTGGAACGGCCGTTTTCGGAGCCCTGTTCCTGGCGCTGACGACCCTGGCCTGGCGGGTTCCGGAAACCGGGCTTCTGCTGCTCAACGCAAACTCGCTGGCCGCGGCCGGAGTGGTTGCCGCCCTGACTGCCGTTGGCGTGCGCTATGTCGAGGGTTCGGAAAAAGGCCTCTGG
>JAWVZU010000014.1:0-29446 GCA_033722075.1 Lysobacterales bacterium | reverse complement strand
GATTCGTTCGCCACCGGTACGGAAGCCGACCTGCAGATCCGGCCATGGCCCGGCCGGATCGCGCCCGGATTCAGGCTGCCAGGCAAGTCGCCCGAGTCCTTCCGGGAGTTCGAGTGCCGGCCCGTGCCAGCGCAGCAGCGACCCGGCGTCTGGGTTTCGCAGCGGTGCCGTTGCATAAAGCCTTCCCTGGAACCGCCGGACCTCGCTGCCGGGCCATGCAACGAGGATTTCGCGATCACAATCGGCATCGCACTGGCGTAGCAGTTCCATGAGCTGGCGACGCTGGGGGACCGGCAGAGCGAGGCGGCTCAGCCAGCTGCGCAATACCTCGGCGCGAACCGGAAGCGGAAGGTCCCGCCATTCCTCCAGGCAAAGGGATCCGTCCGGCTGAATGCGGTCTTCCAACACGCGTTCGGCAGCCCATTCGATCACCGCGGTGCTTTCGCCGGCGAGCTTCGCTGTCCGTGCGATCGCCTCTCCAGCGCCGGGCCGAACCGAGTCCAGCAGCGGGAGCAGCTCGCCACGGACCCGGGAACGGAGGAACCGGGGGTCGTGGTTCATCGGGTCCCGGATCGCCGGCAGACCGCTGCTTTCCAGCGCCCGGGTGAGCTCGGCACGCGGGATCGCCAGCCACGGACGGAGCAGCACTCCCTGCCCGATGGGTCGTTCCCTGGGCATGCCGGCAAGTCCGCGCAGACCACTGCCACGTAGAAGCTGGATCAGGGTGGTTTCCACCTGGTCGTCGCGGTGGTGCGCAGTCAGGAAGGCCTGGTGGGGCCGCAGCCGTTCGGCGATTGCGCTGTAGCGGGCCTCCCGTGCCGCGGCCTCCAGTCCGTCCTCCGGCGCGGCCGGCAGGGAGACCTGCAGCACCGTCAGGGACACATCCAGCTTCTCGCATACCCGGCGGCAATGCGCCGACCAATCCTCGGCCTTCGCATGCAGCCCATGGTCCACATGCAAGGCGCGCACCTTCCAGGCTTCCAGGTGTCGTTTGGCGAGGTACAACAGGACGGTCGAGTCGGGTCCGCCGCTGAACCCGACCCAGGCCTCGGTTACCTGCGGATAGCGGCGAGGCAGATCGGCCAATGCGTCCACGAGAGGCCCATCGGGATCGTTTCGGGACGTTGCGTACGGGTTGTTCAACGTTTTGGGATGCTACTTAGCTATTCCTTGTAAGCGCCGTAGCTCGAGAGCTTCTTGTAACGGGCTTCCAGCAGCGCGCCTGTCTCCGTGTCGATCAGCTTCTTGAGCTGCTTTCGCAGGGCGCTCGCCATCGTCTTCGCGGCCGCATCCGGATCCCGATGGGCGCCGCCCAGAGGTTCATCGATGATTTCGTCGATGAGGCCGTGACGCTTCAGCGTTCGCGATGTGATCCCCAGGGCGGAAGCCGCGTCCTTGGCATATTCGGGGTCCTTCCACAAAATGGAGGCGCATCCCTCCGGCGAGATGACCGAATAGGTGCCGTACTCCATCATCAGCGTGCGGTCGCCGACCCCGATGGCGAGAGCGCCCCCCGATCCACCCTCACCGATGACAGTGCAGATGATCGGCGTGCGCAGCTTCGACATCTCGAGCAGGTTGCGCGCGATGGCCTCGCTCTGGCCGCGCTCCTCCGCCCCGATTCCGGGGTACGCGCCCGGCGTGTCGATGAAGGTGAGGATAGGGAGTCCGAAACGCTCGGCGAGCTTCATCAGGCGCAGCGCCTTGCGATAGCCCTCCGGGCGCGGCATGCCGAAGTTGCGGCGGACCTTCTCCTTCGTGTCCCGGCCCTTCTGATGCCCGATCAGGACCACCGGCGTCTCGTCCAGGCGGGCGAGTCCGCCGACGATGGCCGGGTCGTCCTTGAAGGCCCGGTCTCCGTGCAACTCGTGGAAGTCGGTGAAGATCCGCTTCACGTAGTCGAGCGTGTAGGGCCGGTTGGGGTGGCGGGCCAGCTGTGAGATCTGCCAGGAGCTGAGCGAGGCGAAAATCTGGCGTGTCTTGGCCTCCAGTTTCTCCTGGAGCCGTTCGATTTCCTCCTCGAGGTTCATGGCCGCGTCCGAACCCACGTAGCGAAGCTCCTTGATCTTCGCTTCGAGTTCGGCAATCGGCTGCTCGAACTCCAGGAAATTGGCGTTCTGATTACTCATGGCGCGCAAGTATAGCCCGAACGTGAAAAGAGTGACGGCAGAGCGGGTCTTCGATCATGCGGCCTGCTCGCCCGGCCAGAACAAGGCCAACGAATTCCGGTACGCCGTCGCCAGCAGCTGCTCCACATCCTGGTCCTTGACCCGCGCGACCTCCTCCGCGACGAACGGGATGTAGAACGGTGCGTTCTCCCGGCCCCGATAGGGGACCGGCGTGAGATAGGGGGAATCGGTCTCCAGGAGAATTCGCTCCGGCGGCGTTGCGGCGACGACTTCCCGGACATTGTCGGCATTGCGGAAAGTGACGATGCCATTGAAACCCAGAGAGAATCCGAGCTCCAGGCACTGC
Organism: Lysobacterales bacterium; assembly: GCA_033722075.1. Taxonomy (GTDB): domain Bacteria; phylum Pseudomonadota; class Gammaproteobacteria; order Xanthomonadales; family SZUA-38; genus JAWVZU01. The sequence continues at coordinate 26,971 of JAWVZU010000014.1, read as the reverse complement.
TCGGCGAGCGCCACGCTGGAGGTGAAGCTGTGAATGACTCCCTTGCGCGCGAGCCGGGGCGCGTGCTCAGCGAGGATGGCGGCCGTGTCGGCTTCGGCCTCGCGAGTGTGGATCACCACCGGGAGGTCGTGGGACGCGGCGATGTCCAGCTGGCGGGCAAAGACCGTTCGCTGGACCGCGCGGGGTGCGTTGTCGTAGTAGTAATCGAGTCCGATTTCTCCGACCGCCACGATTTTCTCCGAACCGAGGTGGGTCTCGATCTCCGCGGCCGCCGCTTCATCGAACAGGCCCGCCTGGTGCGGGTGGACGCCCTGCGTCCCGAAAACCGTGGGGTGATCCTCGATGAGCCGGCGAACGGTTCCGAGATTGGCCGGCTCCACGCCGATGGTGATCAGGCGTTCGACCCCCACCTCGCGGGCCCGGCGGACGATCTCTTCGGTCGATGCCTGCTCCAGGTAGTCGAGGTGACAGTGTGTTTCGATCAGGGGCTGTTCGAAGACCGGAATCGGTCGCTTCTTCTTGCTCATCCGGCAAGCGTAACAAACTCCCTCGAAAGTTCAGCCCGGTTCAGGAAATCAGGTCGGCCACCGATTTGCCCGTCTTGTCCGCCAGCCACTCATCGTCCGATGCCTCGGTGATGCCCTCGTAGAGAAAGGTCGACATGTAACGTTCGCCCGTATCCGGGAGCATCGCGAGGAGGACCGAACCCTCGTCGGCTTTCTGCGCGACCTTTCGGGCCGCCGCGAAGGTGCCGCCGGCCGAGATGCCGCAGAAGATGCCTTCCTTCTGGGCCAGTTCCCGGGCCGCGTCACGGGATTCCTCGTCGCCCACCGGGACGATGCGATCGGCCACGCTGCGGTCGAGGACTTCGGGCAGGAAATCCGGCGTCCAGCCCTGGATCATGTGGGGTGCCCAGGGCTGGTCGTTCAGGAGCTGAGCCTTCTCGGGCTCCGTGGCGATGATCTGCAGATCGGGTCGAGCCGCCTTGAGCATCTGTCCGGCACCGGTCATGGTGCCGCCCGTTCCGTAGCCGGTCACCCAGTAGTCGAGGCGCTTGCCGGCGAAATCCCGCAGGATTTCCGGTCCGGTCGTATTGCGGTGGTAGGCGGGGTTGGCTTCATTCTCGAACTGGCGGGCGACGAACCAGCCGTATTCCTTCCCCAGCCGTTCGGCCATCTTGACCATGCCGGTGGCCTTGTATTCCTTGGGGGTCAGGATGACCTTGGCGCCGAGGGCCTTCATGATCTTGCGCCGCTCGACGGAGAAGGTCTCGACCATCAACGCGACGAACGGATAGCCTTTGGCCGCACACACCATGGCCAGCGCGATTCCCGTGTTGCCCGAGGTCGCCTCGACCACCGTCTGCCCCGGTTTCAATGCGCCGCGACGTTCCGCGTCTTCGATGATTCCGATGGCCAGCCGGTCCTTGACCGAGGCCAGCGGATTGAAGAATTCGCACTTGACGTACATCGTCACGTGGGCCGGCGCGATGTTGTTGATGCGGACCACGGGCGTGTTGCCGATGGTATCGAGGATGCTGTTGAAGATCATGAAGGGTTCTCCCGAAAGCGGAAAGCCGAAGTGGAATGGGTTAAGCGTAATGTAGTCCATGAACCGCGCCGGCCCAAATGCCGGAAGCTGCGGGTCTCATGACCAGCATCTATAAGGGGGCCGGCTCGTTCAGGCGAGTCCGCGCAGGAGATGGCCGGCAATGTAGGCCAGTACTGCTGCGCTGCCGCCGACGAGCAGCGTTTCAAGGCCGCCGCGCCACCAGGCCTGCTCCACGACTTTTGCTTTCCAGGCGCCCACGAGGAAGAAGGCTGCGCCGGTCAATACGCAGCTGATGAAAAAAGGCCGTATCGTCAGGCCAGGCAGCAAGGCCTGCATGATGTAGGCGAGTAGGGGTACGGAACCGATCACCACGAAGGCCATAAAGGTCGCGACACCGGCTTTCCAGGGAACGGGTCCGTGGCGCGGAATGCCGAATTCTTCGTGCAGCATCGTCTCCAGCCACAGGTCCTGATCCGAGGTGATGACGTCGACGACCCGTTCCAGGTCCTCGCCGGAAAAGCCCTTGCGGGCGAAGATCTGGCGGATTTCCTCTTTTTCACCCTCCGGATATTTCTCGATATGGCGCGTTTCGGAACGGCGGGCCTTGTCGCGCTGCTCGGCCTCCGCGCGGCTGCCCAGGTAATTGCTGATCGCCATGGAAAAGCCGTCCGCCACGAGATTGGCGACGCCCAGGATGACAATGATGATATTGTCCAGCGCGGCGCCAACCACGCCGGCCACCACGGCAAAGGTCGTAACCGCCCCGTCGATCGCCCCGTAGATGAAGTCCTTCAGATAGCTTTCCCGGCTGCTCGCCTCGAGGCGAACGCGAATGGCTTCCGGGGTGTGGGTGGCCTCCAGTTCGGCTCGGGACTCGGCCTCGTCGTGAGCGCGGTGAAGGAACTTCAGGCTGGTCATGGCGCCCTCGAATCGCAGGTTCTCCGGCGATGGTATCAAAATCGTGCGAACGTCATCGGCGGGCGTCCTGACGTTCCGCCCACCGTCGCAACGCTAGCTTCTGAGCTCGTTCAAAAGGTCCACAGGTCGATGAAGTCGAAGAAGAGGAAGCGCGGGCCCAATCCGTGCCGCATCAGTCCGGAGAACGCCGTACACAACCTGGATATCGACCCGGATGAGAGAGCTGCGCTGGCCAAGCGCGCGCCGCAGCGTGAGGTCGGAGAGGCGGACTTTGCGGCGGAGGCGCACGGTTTCAGCGCATTCGAGGCTGTCGGCTATGGGTCCGACTACGATCCTGAGAAAGACGAGTCCTGACGCTGTTCGCGGTTTGACGCCAGTTTCGTTTCCGGTACATTGCCTGCAGTCCCCCTAGGCAGCAGGCTATGAGCCAGACCGAAACCATCAAGGTCCCCGACATCGGGGATTTTCAAGACGTTCCGATCATCGAGGTCCTGGTCGGCGAAGGCGACGAAGTCGAAGCCGAGCAGTCCCTGATCACCCTGGAAAGCGACAAGGCCTCCATGGACGTCCCCAGTCCAAAGGCGGGGCGCATCGTGAAGTTGCATGTGTCGGAGGGCGACTCGGTTTCCGAAGGTTCGGCCATTGCCGATCTCGAGCCGGCAGAAGCCGGGGAATCCGAGGAATCTGGCGAAGCTGAGGAAGCCGAGGATTCTGGGGATTCTGGGGAATCAGAGGAAGCCAAGCCGGAGCCGGAAAGCGCAGCATCGGATTCGAACGACGAGCCATCGGCCGCAAAGCCGGCGCCGGCGGCGGGAGACGACGCCGACGAGGTCGATGTCCGGGCGCAGGTGGTCGTCCTGGGGTCCGGTCCCGGCGGTTACACCGCGGCCTTTCGGGCCGCCGACCTCGGCCTCGATACGGTGCTGTTGGAGCGCTATCCGACCCTCGGTGGGGTTTGCCTGAACGTCGGATGCATACCGTCCAAGGCGCTGTTGCACACGGCCGAAGTGATCACCGAGGTTTCCGCCATGGCGGAGCACGGTGTGAGTTTTGGCGAGCCGTCGATCGATCTGCCGAAGCTGGCCGACTGGAAGAACGAGGTGGTCGGCAAGCTGACCCAGGGTCTCTCCGGTATGGCCTCCAAGCGCAAGGTCAAGGTGGTGCAGGGCAGCGGGCGTTTTTCCGGACCCCACACGCTGGTGGTCGAAGACGCGGACGGTAACGAGTCCACGATCGGGTTCGAGAAAGCGATTATTGCCGTGGGGTCGCAACCGGTGAAGCTGCCGGGATTGCCGTGGGAGGATCCGCGCGTCATGGATTCGACGGACGCGCTCGAGCTGGCCGAGATCCCGAAGCGCTTGCTGGTCATCGGCGGCGGCATCATCGGCATGGAAATGGCCAGCGTCTACCATGCGCTGGGCGCCGAGGTCACGGTCTGCGAACTCCTCGACCAACTGATGCCTGGCGCCGACCAGGCCCTGGTCAAGCCGTTTCACCGGTTTGTCGGCAAGCGCTATGCCAACATCTTTCTTGGCAGCAAGGTCACAGGTGCGAAGGCAACCGAAGACGGGATCGAGGTCTCCTTCGAGGGTGACAAGACGCCCGAGAGCGATTGCTTCGATCGGGTGCTTGTTTCCGTCGGGCGCACGCCGAACGGCGGCAGGATCGATGCCGACAAGGCCGGCGTGCGGGTGACCGACAAGGGCTTCATCCCGGTCGATGACCAGTTGCGCACCAATGTCGAGCACATCTTCGCCATCGGGGACGTGGTCGGGCAGCCCATGTTGGCCCACAAGGCGACCCATGAGGGCAAGGTTGCGGCCGAGGTATGCGCCGGCCAGAAGAGCGGTTTTGATGCGCGGGTGATTCCGAGCGTGGCCTACACGGATCCTGAAGTCGCCTGGGTCGGCGTCACCGAGGCCGAAGCGAAAAAGGCCGGAATCGAGTACGAGATCGGCGCGTTTCCCTGGGCGGCCAGCGGGCGGGCCCTCGGGCTCGGGCGAGGTGAGGGGCTCACCCGCCTGATCTTCGAGAAGGGATCGGACCGGCTCATTGGTGCGGGGATCGTCGGTCCGCATGCGGGCGATCTCATCGCCGAATGCGCGCTGGCGATCGAAATGAATTCGGTGGCGGCGGATATCGGGCTGACGATTCATCCCCACCCGACCTTGTCGGAGACCATCTGCTTCGCGGCCGAGGCCTTCGAGGGGACCATCACCGACCTCTACCTGCCGAAGAAAAAGGCCGGCTGAGGACGTCCCGTTGAGCGGGAAAGAGGTGCTCGATCCGCGCCTGAGCGCCGTGCGGCTCGAGACGGGCCGGCGGCATTCGAGCATCGACATGACGCTGGCGAACCTCGATGTCTGCAGCCGCCACTGCGGCACCTGCCCCAGCTATCCCAAGGTCCAGGGCGAGGCTTTGTTCTGCGCCACCGGCAAGAGCAGCGTGGAGATCGAAGCGCGCGGATGCAACTGTCCCGGTTGCCCTCTTTACGATCGGTGTGCGGTCGGAAGCGGGGCCTATTTCTGCAAGCACGGGGCGTGCGACCCGGCGGATGGCGACCGGACGTCCGGGGAGACCTACCTCGCACGGTTCCTGCCACCGGAAGAGCCGGACTCGGCCGGAGTTGAGGTTGGTCAGGAAACGGCCGAATCGCTTCGGCTAGAGTTCGAGGACGAACGGGTGATCGAAGCAACTTCGGACCGGTCCATCCTCGAGTGTGCGCTGGAGGCCGGAATCCCGATGACCCACGTCTGTGGCGGCCAGGCCAAATGCTCGACCTGCCGGGTCCTGATCCTCGACGGGCAGCGGAATCTGCGGCCGCGCGGCGAGGCGGAGCAGCGGCTGGCCACGGCCAAGGGACTGACGCCGGAGGTACGTCTTGCCTGCCAGACCCGAGGGCGCGGGAGCGTCCGGCTGCGGCGGCTGGTGCTGGATTCGGAGGACGCGGACGCGGCCATCAACCAGGGGCGCATCGGCGGTGGTGCGGTAGGCAAGGACAGCGAGGTGGCGATTCTGTTCGCCGACATTCGCTCGTTCACGTCCTTCGCCGAGCGGACGCTCGCCTACGATCTGGTGCACATCCTGAATCGCTACTTCGAGGCGGTCGGTGATATTGCCGATGCCAACGGCGGCTACATCGACAAGTATCTGGGTGACGGCATCATGGTAGTCTTCGGCCTGGACGCCCAATCCCGGCGCGATCCGTCAGGGTGGGCGGTGAAGACCGGCCTGGAGATCCTCGACTTCCTGCCCGGGTTCAACCGCTATCTCCGGGACCGTTTCGATCACGAGTTTCGGATCGGCATCGGGATCTGTACCGGACCGGCCGTGGTCGGCAGCCTGGGGTTTCACAAGAAGCGGGAATACACGGCGATCGGGGACACGGTGAATACTGCCGCACGGATCGAGACCCTCACCAAAACGGTCCAGCGACCCTTGCTGGTGTGTGCCAACACCCATAACACGATCGGCGGAGATGCGGACTGGGGGGAACGGTTCGAGACTACGATACGCGGCAAGCAGGAACGGGTGAGCGTCTACGAGCCCCTGTCCATCAGTCCAGATAGGTTTCGGGAACGGGAAGGCCCTGAATCCTGAAGAAGGTCAGCTGGTCGAAGTAGCCGCGCTGCTCGATGATCTGATCGTCGGTGACGTGGAAAAAACCGCAGCCGCGAAGTCCGAGCGGATCGCTCCACTCGAGGATTGCCCAATCGCCGTCCTCGAACAGCTGTTCCTCGTTGCAGACCATGTCGGCCCGGGCAATTTCGATCTCGAAGAAGCGTCGAATGGCATCCCGGCCCCGCAGCGGCTGGTCGAAAACCACTTGGTGGTTGGTTGCATCGGGTGCATAGAGTGCAACCAGAGCAGTCAGGTCTCCGGCATTGAAGCACTCGATCCAGCGTCTGACGAGTTGGGAAGGACTCATTGGGCAAAGTGTCTCGGGTAGCGAAGGGCATCTTGCACCCGGAACGCAAAAAGCGAAAGGGGCGCCAAGGCGCCCCTTTCTAAAGAAGTGTCATTCTCTTTCTCGTCCGCGGCCTGCAGCCCGCGTCTGTGACGATTCCGATCCTGACTTCCCCTGCGCCCGAGCTCGAGGATTCTTACTGGGGCGTCCAGGCCGGACCTTCTCTTAGCGTCCGTCTTCTTTTTCGACGTCGCCGGCGCTTCCGCGTCGCCTGGCGTCTAGCGTGAGGGATCGCGTATCCCCTCCGCTGCCTCGGCCGTGGTTCCGGGGTCGGCTCTCCGGCTCGGCCTCGCCTCGCGGCTCCGCCTCACCTTCGTCCTGCCCCCGACCGGAGGCGCGCTCTTACCACTTGAGCGCCACGCTACCGTTGATCCTGCTTTCCCGTTCTCCGGTGAAGGATCCCGTTCCAGTGGAATCCGATAGCGTGGGTACCGAGTATACGGCGCGGCCTCGCCAAGTCAACGAAACGGTTTCATAAGGGTCAGGTCTGGTATTACTATTTATATGCTGCTGAGCCTCGGAGAATGGCGGCGGGAGCTGCCTGCCCCATCCATGAGGTAGCCGGGTCTGTTAAACTATTTTTGGCTGGCTGGATTTGACCGACGTTGACCTCGATCGTGCTCGGCTCCGGTTGCCAAAATCGTTCTTAAATAGCTGAATACTCGGGCTTAAGCTGAAAGTCCGGGGTGTGCTGGCCAGGCCCTTTTCGGGCAGTGACAGTCAGTTTCAGTTACGGCAACTTTGCCAAGCATTGCTTGAGTCATCGGACGTAATGTTGCAGAACTATTGAAGTTTTTTGACAGGTGAAAATTTCGTGTTACCAGCATATGACTCGCCGCATGGGGGCACCTTGGATGCAAGCGACTGAACGGAAAGGAAATCGGTCATGGCCAGGGCTCTGAGAGTCCAGTATCCGGGCGCGTGGTACCACGTGGCAAACCGGGGAGCAGGTCGCCAGCGGGTGTTCCGCAATGACTCCCATCGCCAGGAGATGCTCGACTTGCTCGGTGAGCTCGAGTGCGGATACGGCGTCGAAGTCCATGCCTACTGTCTCATGTCCAACCGCTACGACCTGATCGTCCGAACCCAGGTGGCCAACCTCAGCCAGGCAATGCGGCACCTCAACGGCGTCTACACCCAGCGCTACAACCGCTCCACGGCGCGGGATGGTCCCCTGTTCCGGGGTCGCTACAAGGCCATCCTGTTCGAACCGGAAACTTGTCTGCTGCCGGTTTCGCGGCATCTTCATCGACGGCCCCTGGTGACCGGCACGGTACCGCGCCTGGACCGCTATCGCTGGTCCAGCTATCCGAGCTATGTGACGCGGCGAAAACATCCGGTCTGGCTGCGTCAGGACGTCCTGGAGGAGCACTTGACCAGGCTGGACGATGCCGAGCCGACGGCCCGCCATTATCGTCGCTACGTCGAGCGGGAAGGACAGACCAGTGACCTGGTGCGAGATTTCTATCGCGCCATCCGTCCGGGCTCAATCCTCGGTCCCCAGAATTTCCGGGCGCGCATTCTCTCCGAATATGGCGCCACCGACGCGGAAGTGCCGAAACGCCAGCAGCTACCCAATGCCGTTCCGGTAGAGCAAATCCTGCGGGCCGTGGGCGACTACTACGATGTCCCCCGCCGGGAAATCCTTACTTCCGTACGTGGCAGGCTGAACGTTCCGCGGCTGGCGGCAATCTGGCTGGTCCGATCTCGCGCGCACCTTCCGCTCGCGGAGCTGGCATCGCAGTTCGGCATGGCCAGCTATGGCAGCGCATCGGCGGTGCTCAATCGGATCAAGACCCAGCGTCGCCCGGCCTTCTGGCGTCAGGTCAAGGCCATCGAGGTTGGGTTGGACGGTCAGTCGGCCGGTTCGTAGGACTCGGCCCAGGTATCCAGGAGGCGAACCCCGAAGCCGACCGCGCCCTTGGGTACGGTTGCCGCAGCCTCTTCACGCCACGCCATGCCGGCGATGTCCAGATGGATCCAGGGCTGGTCCTCGTCGACGAAGGTGCCGATCACCTGAGCGCCCACGCCGGCGCCGGCAAGACGGTGTCCGGAGACGTTCTTGATGTCGGCGATGTCCGATTCGATATCCTTCGCATAGGAGGGGTGGAGCGGCAGATGCCAGAGCCCCTCGCCGCTAGTCTCACCCGCCAAGATGATCGACTCGATCAGTGCGGGGTCCCTTGAGAAGGCGCCGGCATACTCGTCACCCAGCGCGACCGAGACCGAGCCGGTCAGGGTCGCGAGATCCACCAGAACGGCTGGCGCGTACATCTCCTGTGCAAACCACACGCCGTCGGAGAGTACGAGCCGGCCTTCCGCATCGGTGTTGAGGACTTCAATGGTCTTGCCGGACCCGGTCGTCACGACGTCGCCCGGCCGCTGAGCCGTTCCCGACGGCATGTTCTCGGCCAGGGCGGCCACGCCCACGGCATTCACTTTGGCACTCCGCCTGGCCAGCGCGAGCACGGCGCCGACGGCCGCGGCGGCGCCGGCCATGTCATATTTCATTTTCCAGACGCTGTTTCCATCCTTGAGCGAGATCCCCCCGGTATCGAAGGTGATGCCCTTGCCCACGAAGGCGAGTGGCGCCTGGCCCGGCTCGCCGCCGGAATAGCGTACCGCGAGGAGCCGCGGTGGGCGGGCGCTGCCCTGGCCCACGCCGGCCAGGGCACCCATGCCCCGAGCGGCGATCTCGTCTTCGTCCAGCACCTCGATCTCGACCCGGTCGAGATCGGCAAATGCACTCTGCGTACGCTCCACGAAGCTCGCCGGGTAGACGACGTTCGCCGGTTCCGAGATCAGGTCCCGGGTGAAGGTGACGGCCTCGGCCACGGGCGCCCAGCGCGTGCGGTATTGGGCTTCGGCCTGGTCCGATGCGGGAACCTGGATGGTGAGCGTGGCATGGTTCGCTGCTGCCGGGTTTTCGGGGTCTTCGGGGCTCTTGTAGCGGTCGAAGCGGTACCCCCCCAGGCGAGCGCCGAAGGCCAGATGCGCCCCGTCGGCGGCGGTGGTCTGCCCGTCATCCCAGACCAGCGTGGCCGGCGTTCCCGGGTCTTCAGCCATCGCCTGGGCGGCCTGTCCACCCAGGTTCTCGAGAAGACTGCGGCGGTGCTCATGCTCGCCGAGGCCGATCAGAACGACCTTGTGCTCGGGCGTCAGCAGCACGCGCCGGGCATCGGGTTTCAGCGTCGTCTCGGCAAGGGATCTTGCAAGCAGCCCCCCGACCAGCCGATCGACGGCCTGGGCGGCGGGCGTCTCCACGCCCGCGTCGGTAATGCCCACGAGGAGCGTGCCGGACACCGGCGCGTTGATTTCAGCAAACTCGATCGTGTGCTCGGCCGCGCGGGAGGCGGTCCAAGCTGCAACGAGCAGCACCAGGGTGGAGCAGGTCTTGGCGATCCCGGACATGACGTGTCGCTTCCTGTAAACGAAGGCGCAGGATCGTCGCATCCGGGTGAACGCCGGATCAAGCCCGATCCAGCTTCGGGGCCAGCCCACGGGCTAGGGAATGATGAAGGCGCCCAGGACCACGCGGTTCTCGCTCGCGAGGACGTTGTAGGTACGGCAGGCGGCGCCCGTATCCATCACCTCGCAGCCGATGCCGTGGCGCAAGAAAGCCCGCAGGAAGGCCGGTTCAGGGAACACCTGGTTCTCGCCGGTGCCGAGGACGATCACCTCCGGCTCGAGGTCGAGCATCTCCGGCAGATGGTCCTCCGGGTCCAGCTCCCCGGGTGCCCGTACGGACCAATCGAGGATGGGTCCCTGGGGCATGACCAGGATGCTGGCCTCGAAGCGAGTCTCGTTCACCGTGATGCTGGCGGCGTCGTAGGCCGCGACGGCGTTGTAGCTGCCCGTGTCGTGAAACATCAGTTGCATCAGTCCGGCAGCTCCAGCTGGGGTCGGTCCGGGTTGCGCCTGAAGAACGAGGCCATGCCGCCGATCAGCTTGACCGGTTCGGCCTGGAGACGTTCGGCGATCTCGCCGGCCCAGGCCTGGCGCTCTTCCCGGTCGGCGCCCGCCAGCTTGATTTTAACCAGCTCGTGAGCGGTCAGCGCCTGGTCGATCTCGGCGAGGACCGCATCGGTAAGACCCTTCTGCCCCAGCCAGACGACCGGCTTCAGGTGATGACAGATCCCCGCCAGGTATTTCTTCTGTGTCTTGCTCAGCACCGGACGACCGTCAGTCGATGACCACGAAAAACGGCGCAGCGCCGCGGCGAACCGTCAGCAGATAGCGCTCGTCGTCTTCGATGAGCTCGACTGCTTCCTCGATGGAGGTCACCGATTCGCGGTTGATGGAAGTGATGATGTCGCCCGGCTGAAGTCCTTCCCGGGCCGCCTTGGATCCGCGCTCCACCTCGGTCACCATGACTCCTTCGACTTCGCCGTACAAGGGATGCTCCTCGGGGATGGGGCCGATCTCGGCGCCGCCCAGGCTGGAGGAACGAGGTGCCATCGGGGAACCGGTGCTGCCGGCCAGCTGGGTGTTCTCGGTGAGAGTGGCTTCGACTTTCTTCCGGTCTCCGTCGCGCAGCAGGGTCAGCTGGACCGTGTCGCCGGGTCGTTTCAGGCCGACGATGTTGCGCAGATCATTGAAGTTGTTGACCGGGCGTCCGTCGGCCTCGACGATGACGTCGAATTCCTTCAGGCCGGCCTCGGCCGCACCGGAATCTTCCTGGACCTGTGTGATGACCGCGCCGCGGCTGATATCCAAATCAAGCTCCTTGGCGATATCGGCAGTCAGCTCCTGGCCGAACACACCAAGCAGACCGCGCTTGACTTCCCCAAACTCGAGGATCTGGTCCATCACTGCCTTGGCCATGGCGCTGGGGATCGCAAAGCCGATCCCGACATTGCCGCCGGCGGGTCCGAGGATCGCCGTATTGATGCCGATGAGTTCGCCCTGCAGATTGACCAGGGCGCCGCCGGAGTTGCCGCGATTGATGGCCGCGTCGGTCTGGATGAAATCCTCATAGTTTCCGATATTGAGGCTGCCCCGCCCCTTGGCACTGACGATGCCAGAGGTCACCGTGTGTCCCAGGCCGAAGGGATTGCCCAGCGCCAGGACATAGTCCCCGACTTCGAGCGTATCCGAGTCGCCGAAGGGCAGCTCCGCCAGGCCTTCCGGATCGATCTTCAGGACCGCCAGGTCGCTGGGTTGATCGGAGCCGACCACTTCGGCCATGTACTCCCGGCCGTCGACCAGGTTGACGGTGATCTCTTCCGCGTTGGCGATGACGTGGTAATTGGTCAGCACGTGGCCCTTCTCGGCGTTGACGATGACGCCCGATCCGAGGCTCGCGGTCTCTCGTTCCACCGGGCCTTCCGGGGTGCCGAAGAATCGCCGGAAGATCGGGTTCTGCTGCACCTCGACCCGGCCTCGCGTCGAGATGTTGACCACGGCGGGCGAGGTCGCCTTGACGACCGGGGCCAGGGAAACATCGCGCGGGATGGTTCCGGCGGTGGCTCCCAGGCCGGTGGCCAGAAGGGCAGTTACGAAAAGCAATCGCAGGGGCATCTTGGTCATTTTTCGTGTCACTTTTTCCTTGTGTTCCTGATTGCACTAGGTGGGGACGGTTCCCGGCAGGTTCCAGTGTCCTGTCCGCCACGCCGCACATGGGCGGCGATTCGACTTGCATGTAGAATCACCGCGTTTTCAAGGACCATGGCGCATGGGAAAAGTTTCTGACAGCCTGAAGGGGCGGGTCATCCTGGTTACCGGTGCGACCGGTGGACTGGGTTCGGCTCTCTGTGAAGCCGTTTCTGCACGCGGGGCCGAATTGATCCTGGCCGGCCGCAAGGTGCTCAAGCTCGAACGGCTTGCCGATCGCCTCGAAGCAGCCGGCGGACCCGAGCCGGTCCTGTACCCCGTCGATCTGGCGGGTGCCGGGCCCGACGACTATGCGACCATGGCCGCGGCCATCGGCAGCGAATGCGGGCGGCTGGACGCGGTGGTCCATCTCGCGGCGGAATTCGGGGGCCTGACGCCCCTGGCCAACCTGGATCCCGGCGCCTGGCAGACGGCCTTCCAGGTGAACGTCCATGCGGTGTTTCTCATCAACCAGGCGGTGCACCCGTTGCTCAAGGCATCGGCCGGTCGGGTGATCATGACCCTGGATGATCCCGATCGGGTGGGCGGCGCCTACTGGGGGCCCTATGGCTCGGGAAAGTTCGCGCTGTGCGGGCTGTTGCAGATCACCGCGGCCGAATGGGAGGCAGACGAAGTCGGCGTCTACGGGGTCATCCCGGAGCCCGCTCGCACCCGGCTCCGGGGGAATGCCTATATGCAAGAGACCGTATCGCCGGCGGAACCGGCCGACGCCATTCGGCCCTTTCTTGAACTGCTGGATTTCGAAAAAGAGGTGGAGACCGGAAAACTCTTCGGCCCGGCCTAGCGGCGGGGGCGACCACCCACCGGCTTGAGGTAGAGCTCCGGGTCCGGAACGCCGGGCAGTCCAACGTCTTCCCGCAGGACCTTGACGTCCTCGGGCGCCATCTCTTCGTGGTCCCCCATCTTGAGACGGGACGGCAGGAAAACGGCGCCGTAGCGGACCCGCTTCAGGCGGCTCACCTGGACCCCTTGGGACTCCCACAGGCGCCGGACTTCCCGGTTGCGTCCCTCCATCAGCGCCACGTGGAACCAGCGGTTTTCTCCGCTGCCCCCGGAGTCCACGATATCGGAGAAACAGGCCACTCCGTCCTCCAGTTTCACGCCGGCCAGCAGCGCCTGGATCATCGCTTCGGTCACCTCGCCATGCACCCGGCACGCATATTCCCGGTCCACGCCATAGCGCGGGTGCATCATCTTGTTGGCCAGTTCGCCGTCGTTGGTCAGGAGCAGCAGGCCCGTGGTGTTGATGTCGAGCCGGCCGATGGTGATCCAGCGCCCCCCTTTCAGGCTCGGCAGCTGGTCGAAAACGGTCGGCCGGCCTTCGGGGTCGGAACGGGTGCAGACGACGCCTTCCGGCTTGTTGAACAGCATGACCCGGGTCGGCTCGCGGCGGATTTCCGCCTTGTAGCGCTGGTCTCCCAACTCCACCAGGTCGCCGCGGCGGACCTGGGCGCCGAGCTTCGCCCGCTTGCCGTTGACGAATACGCGCCCGGCTTCGATCTGGCCCTCCAGCTTGCGTCGCGACCCGGCGCCGGCTCGGGCAAGGACCTTCTGGACCCGCTCACTCACCGGCTTCGGGGCGCGGCTCGACCAGTTCCAGCTCCGGTTCCAGGTCGTCGATGTCCTTGATCTCGGCGAGCGTGGGCAGCTGGTCCAGGCTTTTCAGGTCGAAATAGTCCAGGAACTTGCGGGTCGTGCCGAACAGTGCCGGTCGTCCCGGCACGTCCCGGTGGCCGACGATGCGAACCCATTCGCGCTCCTGCAGCGTGCGCATGATGTTGGTGCTCACGGCGACCCCGCGGATTTCTTCGATCTCGCCGCGCGTCACCGGCTGGCGATAGGCGATCAGCGCCAGCGTTTCCAGCAGCGCCCGGGAATAGCGTGGGGGCTTCTGTTGCCACAGGCGGGATACCCAGGGCTGGAATTCCTGGCGCACCTGGAGCCGGTACCCGCTGGCCACCTCGCGCAGCTCGATGCCGCGGCCTTCACAATCGGCCGCCAGCTCGGCCAGTGCCTCGCGGAGCTTCCCATGGCCCGGTTGCGCTTCTTCCGAGAACAGGGCTTCGAGCTGGTTGAGCGACAGCGGTTCATCGGCTGCCAGAAGGGCCGCTTCGAGTATCTTCTTGAGTTCGCTGATTTCCATTGTTGACGTTAGCCCGCCATCGCCGACTTGACGTAGATCTGGCCCAGCGGTTCGTTCTGAATCACTTCGATGAGTTGTTCCTTGAGGAGCTCCAGCAGGGCCAGGAAGGTCACGACCACGCCGGTCCGACCCTCTTCGATGGTGAACAGCTGCCCGAACTCGGAATAGGGGTTTGCCCGCAGGGCCTCGACGATGCGGCTCATCCGTTCGCGCACCGACAGGGGTTCGCGCTCGACGGCGTGATGCGTGAACAGTTCTGCACGACTCAACACGTCGCGCAGGGCACGCAGCAGTTCGACCATTTCCACGTCCGGCGGAACGGTAATCACCGACCGGTCCTCCACGTGGGCGACGGCCAGCCAGAAATCCCGTTCGAGCCTCGGCAGTTCGTCGATGTCTTCCGCCGCCTTCTTGTAGCGCTCGTATTCCTGTAGGCGCCGGACCAGCTCGGCGCGCGGGTCTTCCTCTTCGTCGTCCGCGGAGCTCGGACGGGGCAGCAGCATCCGCGACTTGATCTCGGCCAGGATCGCGGCCATGAGCAGGTATTCGGCCGCCAGCTCGAATTTCATTTCACGCATCAGGTCGATGTACTCAATGTACTGGTCCGTGATCTGGGCAATCGGGATGTCGAGAATGTCCAGATTCTGGCGCCGGATCAGGTAGAGCAGCAGGTCCAGTGGCCCCTCGAAGGCTTCGAGGAACACCTCCAGGGCGTCGGGCGGAATGTACAGGTCCGTCGGTACCCGGGCATAGGGCTGGCCCATCACCACTGCGAAGGGCATTTCTTCCTGTTCCGGGCGGCCTTCGGCCGGGCTTGGCGTGCTGGTTTCGGTCACGGCATCGGTTCTTCCCTGATCGGCGCATTGTAGACGTCAACAAAATTGGCGTCGAACACGATTCACACCGCGCGACCGTATCCTGGGACCGGCCAGGGCGGCGCGAGGCTGCCCGCGGATGTATCAGGGCGCTTCGTCCCGGACCTCGGCAAAGACCTCATCCAGGAATTCTGCGGCATAACGCCGGGCCCGGCGGTCGGTCCGCTCGTCGTACACGGTGCCGAAATCCGGGTCGTTTGCCTGGGGATTGGTGAAAGCGTGTACCGCATGCCCGAAATGAATGAATTGCCAATCGGCTTCGCACTGGGTGAGTTCGCGCCGGAGCGCGTCCGGCTCCTCCGCTGCGACCAGTGGATCGGCGTCGCCGTGAAGGACCAGGATTCTTGCCGTGATCCGGTCCGGTTCGAGGTTGTCCGGTGCGCCGAGCAGCCCGTGAAAACTCACCGCTGCGGCCAGCTCCCGGTTGCACCGGGCCAGGTCGAGCACGCACAGCCCGCCAAAGCAGAATCCGATCGCAGCGATGCGGGTGCGATCGACCTGGGGCAGTCCCGCCGCGGTCTCGAAGGCCAGGTTCATGCGCTCCTGGAGCAGGCCGCGGTCGTCGATCAGCGGTTGCATGAGACGGCGGTTTTCCTCGATGCTCGAGCCGATGACGCCTTTCCCGTAGAGGTCCAGGGCGAAGCCGACATAGCCGGCGCGCGCCATGTCCCGGGCCCATTGGCAGCAGAATTCCACACGCCCGGCCCACATGTGGGCGATCAGCACCGCGGGTCGGGCGCCTGCGGACGATTCGTCCCAGGCCACGTAAGCCTCGAGGCCAATCCCGCCGTGCGCGTAGTCGATGGTCGTGGTTTTGATCATGTTTCCGGGTTTTCGCCTACAATGGCGGACCATTGTGACATGACCAGTCGCCGATGTGCCGCTCGGGCCGCTCGGGCATCATGTCCGCTGAAATCAGCAAGGAAACTCACATGAAGCGCAGGATGGAAGCTGCAGCCCTGGCGGCGGTCGGGCTGCTCGGGGTGGTCACCGCCCTCGCCCAGCAGGGCGCGATTTACGGAACCGTCAAGCTCGACTCGGATCGCGAGATCACCGGCGTCATCCGCTGGGAGCAGGAAGAGGCTTACTGGGTTCACCATTTCAATGGACGCCACGGGAAGCCGCGGGATATTTCATTCCTGGACGACGACGACCAGGAAAAGATCCTCGATCAGCAGCCGGGGCCGCAGCTGCAGCTGGACGACGGGACGGTGATCGAGTTCGTCAAGTGGTTCTCGAGCGGTGAGCTGCGGCCGACCGATTTTGCGATCGAGTTCGGCGCCATCGATCGGCTGGAGCTCAAGGGATCATGGGTCGACGTGACCCTGCGGGATGGCACCGAGTTCGAAGCCTATGGCGGTTCGAACGACATCGAAACGGAGATTTTCGTCAAGTCGGAGGATGGCACCGAGCGGGAACTGGACTGGGACGAGATCGATTCGATCCAGTTCGCCGAGACGCCGGCCGGCCACCCCCAGTTCGTCCCGCAGCTGTACGGGCGGGTCAAGACCCGCTCGGGCACCTTGACGGGCCTGGTCATCTGGGACAACGACGAGCGCTTTGCGACCGACAAGCTGGACGGCGATCTCGCCACCGGCGAGGAGGTCTCGATCGAATTCGGCGAGATCCTCTCGATCATCAGTCGCGGCAACTCGAGCGTCGTCGTCACCCGCGACGGGGCGGAGCGAGAACTCTTCAACTCGAACGACGTCGACGCTGACAATCGCGGCATCGTCGTGGTCAACCCGGCCTTCGGACGGGCCTTGATCGATTGGTCGGTCTTCGAGGAGGTGACCTACAAGCAGATGCCCGAGGATTTTCTGCCCGCACGATCGTTCTGGACCGTGAAGCCCCTGAGCGGCACCGTCGAGACGCATGACGGGAAGCGCCTCTCCGGCAAGCTGATCTATGACGTCGATGAGGGCAGCACCGCGGAAAGCCTGGATGGCCGCGCGGAAGGCATCGACTACGACATCCCGCTGCGGCTGGTCGCTCGGGTGGAACCGCACGAAGACGGTTCTTCGACGGTCACGCTGGTGGACGGAACGACCTTGAAGATGACCGGTGACCGGGACGTCTCGTCGTCGAACAACGGCATCCTGGTGGACAAGGCTTTCCTTCCCTGGGGCGAGGTCAAGTCAATCAGCTTCGAATAGGTCGTCCGGCTTCGAGTTCCAGCAGGCGGCGCTTACGCCACACGCCGCCGCCGTAGCCGCTGAGCTTGCCGTCGGCGCCGATTACCCGATGGCACGGTATGACGATGGCCAGCCGGTTGGCGCCGTTGGCGGTTCCGACGGCCCGGACGGCTCCCGAGTTGTCGATCGTGCGGGCGAGCTCTGCATAGGACCAGGTTCGACCGTAGGGAATCGACAGCAACGCCCGCCAGACCGTCTCCTGGAAGTCCGTACCGCGGATGACCAGCGGCAAGTCGAACTCGCGGCGTCGCGCGGCAAAATATTCGTCGAGCTGAGCCCGTGCCGCATCGATTACCGGGTGGCTGCCCGGCACCAGGGTGGCCGACAGTTTCCCGGCCAGTGTCCGCAGTTGCCCTTCCAGCGCGCGCCGATCGGCGAATTCGAGCAGACTCAGACCGGCCTCGCTCGCGCCGGCAATCATCGGCCCCAGCGGCGTGTCCAGCCGTTCGAAGCGAATCAGGTTGTCGGCCGCGCTCGGAGACCGGCCGGTCGCGCGACGCACCGCGTCGGCAAAGCCGCTGATCGACTCGAAACCGTGATCCATGCCGGCATGCGTCACGGAATTGCCCTTGGAGATGGCGCCAAGGGCGCCGCTCAGGCGCAGGCCGCGCGCATAGGCGTGGAAAGTCATTCCATGATGTCGCTTGAACCAGCGGCGGGCCCGTTCGGGCTCGATGCCGCGAGCACGCAGATCCTCATCCCGCCAGCGCCTTCCGGGGTCCGCGTGGACGTCCGCGAGCAGCCGGCCGATCCACTTCGGCGCCGAGGCCGGGTTTTCCATTGGGCGGCAGCGCTTGCAGGGCCGGTAGCCCGCTTGCACGGCATCGCGGGTCGATGCGAAAAACTCGACATTGCGCGCCCTGGGCTTGCGGGCCGGACACGACGGGCGACAGAAGATCCCGGTGGTCTTGACGCCGGTCACGAAAACCCCGTCATAATCGCCGTCGGAGCTGAGAAAGGCCTCGAGCATGCGACTGGTCGGCGGGAGAGCAGCGGCGGCGGCCGTTTCGTCGGGTTGCATGGATGGGTTCTCCTTCAGGACGAGCCCAGTTTAGCGCTCGGGGCGAGCCGCGCTACCGAAAAATCGACACTGAATTGGGAGGAAGTCGACCAATGAACCTGCCGTTTCCGCTTTGGGTGGTCGGACTCGGGGTTCTGGGTTCGGTCAGCCTGGTACTGGGGCTGATCGGCGCGCTCGGGAGCGCCGAAGGTACGCTTCTGGCGGAGCCGGGCCTGTACATCTTTCTGCTGGTCCTCGGGGGCATCCTGCTGGTCGCCGAGAGCGTCGGACTGGTGTTCTTCCTTCGCCAGCGTTCAGGGCACGCCAAAGACTAGCGCCTACCATTCGATGGCCTGACCGTCGTAGGCGAAGAAGCCGCCGCTGTCCTCGGGGCGCAGCCGGCGGATGACTTCGAGCAGCTGCCGGGCCGAGTGGTCGGGGGAGAACAGGCGCTCTTCCGGAACCCGGCTCTGGAAGGGCGCTGACAGCGAGGTGTCCACCGTACCGGGGTGCAGCGCGGCCACGATGAGCTGATCGGCCCGTCGCCCGGCTTCGATCGCCAGGGTCTTGAGCAGCATGTTCAATGCGGCCTTGGAGGACCGGTAGCCGTACCAGCCGCCGAGACGGTTGTCTCCGATGCTCCCGACGCGGGCGGATATCGCCGCGAAGACGGCGCGCTCATCGTGCGACAGGAAAGGAAAAAAATGTCTTGCGACCAGAGCCGGGCCGATCGCGTTGATCCGAAAGTAGCGGGTCAGCGTGGTCGCATCGAGGTCCTCGAAACGTTTCTCGGGATCCAGTTCCTGCCCATGGAGGATGCCACTGGCAACGACCAGCAGATGCAGACGTTCGACGCGCTCGGCAAGATCCACGGCGGCTGCCTGGATACTGTCCGGTTCGTCGAAATCGAGGTGGAGGTCCGCATCTTTTCGCCCGGCCGTCAGTACGGTGGCGCCGTCAGACGAAAGGCGAGAACGGATGGCGCCGCCTATGCCGCCGGTGGCGCCGATGACAAGTGCATGCATGGCATTTTCTCCTGGGACTGCGTGTATGAGAAACGCCGCGGAGTGAATGCCCGGTGGTGCCGGCGTGCAATCGGATTTGACACGGTGAAAAAGCCTTCGCACCGGTCTGTTACGATCGAGGCATGGACATCGAATTCGATCCTGCCGACCAGCGCTTCCATGTCGCCGTCGACGGCGCCGAGGCGCACCTTCACTATATTCTCCTGGACGATCGGAACACGATGAATATTGTCGGCACCTATGTGCCGCCGGAAGCCCGGGGAAAGGGGGTCGGGCGCGAGCTCGTGGAAGCGGCACGCCGGCTGGCGGACGACAAAGGATGGGCATTGCAGGCCACCTGCTGGTATGCCCGCAAGGTACTCGCTGAAGACGATCAATCCTGATGGGTTTCCTGCGCGAGCCCGATCCGGAGTTCCTGACGTCGCGCCGGACCCACGCGAACTTCAACCTGGCCTGGAAGCTGGCGCTGGCCTTTCTCGTCGTGCTGTGGGGAATCCACCTGCTGAACTGGCTGCTGGGCTATGAACTCAACCGCTTCGGCATCTTGCCGAGGCAAGGGGCCGGCCTGGTGGGTATCGTCGCAGCACCGCTGCTCCATGGTGGATTCGGTCACCTGGTCTCGAATTCGCTTCCGCTCCTCGTCGGCACGACCGGCATCCTGTTTCTCTACCCGAACGCCGCGGTGCGGGTGGTTCCGGTCATCTACCTCGGGGCGGGGGCCGCGGTGTGGGCGGTCGGCCGACCGGTCATCCACATCGGCGCCAGCGGCCTGGTGTACGGTCTGCTGGCCTTTCTGTTCCTCTCCGGGATCGTCAAGCGAGATACCCGCGGCATCGCCCTGTCGCTGCTGATCTACTTCCTCTATGGCTCCCTGGTCTGGGGCGTATTCCCGATCAGGATCGGGGTTTCCTGGGAGTCGCACCTGGCCGGAGGGATCATCGGCGCGGTTCTGGCCGTGCGCTTCCGGCGCTGGGATCTGCCGCCCCGCAAGCGCTATTCCTGGGAGGATGAGGACGAATGAGCCACGGAGACGATCTCGAAGGACTGGGTGGCGAGATTTGAGGCAGTTCGAGCGTCCGCGACGCGGGTCAGTGACAGGACGAGCGGGGCACAAGCCAGTCGACACATGGGTTTCTCCATTGCGGCGCACGGTGATGCTAGAAGGGGCGAATGAATCGGTGCTGAGTGGCGCCGCGCCGGGGCCCGCGCCGAATGGATCTTGACCGGATCGCAAGTTCGTCGCAAATCGGCCGATGCTTTCTTATACTCAGTGAATCGTTGCATGGGAGAACGGGGATGAGCAAGACGGTATTGCGGGACATCGGGAATGCACTGACCGGGTTGTTCGGTGGTGGGCAACTGGAGCCGGACCGGCGCATGACGCTGGAGGTGCTGTTCGGCCTGCTGGGCTATCTGGCCAAGCTGGACAGCCTGATCACCAGCCACGAGGCCGAGTTCATCAACAGCCTGATGGACAAGCTGCAGCTGTCCATGCGGGAACGGGAAGTCGCGTCGACCGCGCTGGCGCGGGGCCGAGCCCGGGAGATGGACATCGTGACCGAGATCACCCGTTATCGCGCCGTGCACGAACCCGGCGCGCCGGAGACCGAGCTTCTTTACTCGTCGCTGATCAAGCTTGCCGCCGCCGACGAACGCCTCCGGCCCAAGGAAAGGCAGTTCCTGGAAACGCTCACCGAGGAGCTGGGCTACCGCGAGGAAGAGCTGGACCGGCGTCTGCAGTCCTTCGATCTGATCCAGGCGGCCAAGAAGTCCACGCCCTGAGGGCCGGCTAGAGAATCTCCGTCTCGGCCAGGTCGCCCTTGGTCTCCAGCCATTTGCGGCGGTCCGGCGAGCGCTTCTTCGCCAGCAGCATGTCCATCAGGCTGCGAGTGGCGGTCGGATCGTCGATGGTCAGCTGCACCAGACGGCGCGTGTCGGGATGGATCGCCGATTCCCGCAGCTGCACCGGGCTCATCTCACCCAGGCCCTTGAAGCGGGTCACGCTGATCTTGCCTTTCCGTTCCTCGGACAGCCGGTCGACGATCTGGTCCTTTTCCGATTCGTCCAGGGCATAGTACTTGTCCTTGCCGATGTCGATGCGGAACAGGGGCGGCATGGCCACGAAGACATGGCCTCCCGCCACCAGGGCCGGGAAATGCTGCAGGAACAGGGCCGAAAGCAGGGTGGCGATGTGAAGCCCATCCGAGTCGGCGTCCGCGAGGACGATGATCTTGCCGTAGCGCAGGCCGTCGATCTCCTCGGCGCCGGGATCGACCCCGATCGCTACCGCCAGGTCGTGGACTTCCTGTGACCCGAGCACGGCACTGGAATCCACCTCCCAGGTATTGAGGATCTTGCCCCGCAGCGGCAGGATCGCCTGGAATTCCCGGTTGCGCGCCTGCTTTGCCGATCCGCCGGCGGAATCGCCCTCCACCAGAAACAGTTCCGTTCGCGCGGTTTCCTCCGACTGGCAGTCGGCCAGTTGTCCGGGAAGCGCCGGGCCGGTGGTGACCTTCTTGCGGACCACCTTCTTGGTGGCCTTGATCCGCTTCTGGGCGTTCTCGATCGCCAGGGCCGCGATGGCCTCGCCGACCGACACGTGATGGTTGAGGTAGAGGCTGAAGGCATCCTTCACCGCGCCGGCGACGAATCCCGCCGCCGTCCGGGTCGACAGGCGTTCCTTCGTCTGGCCCGAAAACTGCGGGTCCTCGATCTTGATCGAGAGGATGAACGACAGGCGGTCCCAGATGTCCTCCGGGGCCAGCTTGACCCCCCGCGGCAGCAGGTTGTGGATGTCGCAGAATTCCCGTACCGCCTCGGTCAATCCGGAGCGCAGGCCGTTGACGTGGGTGCCACCCTGGGCCGTCGGAATGAGGTTGACGTAGCTTTCCTGGACCAGGTTGCCTTCGGTCAGCCAGCAGCAGGCCCAGTCCACCGCCGAATCGTCGAGCTCCTTGTTTCCCACGAAGGGCTCTTGGGGGAGCGTCTCCGCGCCTTCCAGTTCGTCGGTCAGGTACTGGGCCAGCCCGTCCTCGAAATACCAGGTCTCGGTCTCCCCGGTCTTCTCGATCGTCAGCGTTACCGTCAGTCCGGGACAAAGGACCGCCTTGGCCCGTAGCAGGTGTTGCAGCTTGGAGACCGAGATCCGGGGTGAATCGAAATACTTCGGTTCCGGCCAGAAGCGCAGCCGGGTTCCCGTATTGCGCTTGCCCACGCTGCCGAGTACTTCCAGGTCGCCCTGCTTCTCGCCGTGGGCGAAGGTCATGTGATGTTCCTTGCCGTCGCGATTGACCCACACCTCCAGGCGCGAACTCAGCGCGTTGACGACCGAGACGCCGACGCCATGCAGGCCCCCGGAATAGCGGTAGTTCTTGTTGGAGAACTTCCCGCCGGCGTGAAGCCGGGTGAGGATCACTTCCACCCCGGGTACCGCCTCTTCCGGATGGTCGTCCACCGGCATGCCGCGTCCGTCGTCGGAGACTTCCACAGACCCGTCCTCGAAGAGCACGACGTTGACCTTGGAGGCATGGCCGGCGATCGCCTCGTCCACGCTGTTGTCGACCACTTCCTGGACCAGGTGATTCGGGCGGGAGGTGTCGGTGTACATGCCGGGTCGACGCTGGACGGGTTCCAGGCCGGTCAGGACTTCGATATCGGCGGCGTCGTAGCGGGTCATTCGGCGGCGGATATTGGGCTCTTTCCGGGGACAATGCAAGCGGACCGCGAGAGCATATCTTTACCCCGTGCACGGGGTCCAGTAGGGTTCCGAGGCAGTTCTTCGGGAGCATGGCCTTGTTCGATACGGTGGCCCAGTCTGCCCTGTTCTGGGGCTTTATCAGCGCGGTCTCGCTGCCGCTGGGTGCGGCGGTCGGGATGGCCCTGCGTCCAGGACCGCGAATCAACTCGGCGTTCATGGCCTTCGGGGCCGGCGCGCTGCTCTTCGCCCTTTCGATCGAACTGCTCGGCCACGTGCCGGACCTGGTCGAACACCACGGCCTGGGGGCCCTCTTCGCGGCGATCGCGGGGGCACTGGCCGGCGGGCTCGTGTTCACCGGCGCCAATCGCCTGCTCAACGATCGCGGCGCGTTCTGGCGCAGCTGGTCGAATGCCCACGAGTATGTCGCCCGGCTCAAACTGATGCGCAGCCGGGAACTGGTCCGCCAGCTGGCCCAGGTTCCGGCGCTGGAGCACCTGCCGCCACGCCTCCTGGCGGAGCTGGTGCAACGTGTCGACGTGCGCAAGTTCGATGCGGCGGACGTCATCTTCGAGCCCGGCGATCTGTCCGACGAGATCTATTTCATCGTGCGCGGCCAGGTGGTGACGGAAGGAACCCACGGCCGCCGGGAGCTAGGGCCCGGCGAGATGTTCGGCGTGCGCGACGTTCTCGAAGAACAGCGCCGCTCCGTCAAGGCCCGCGCCGTCGAGGACACCACCTTCTACGCATTGCAGACCGAGGACTTCGAGGACTTCCTGGAGCGCGCGCCGGAGTCTTTTCGGGACGCCATCGACCAGGAGCGCGTCATCGAGTCGGAAGAAGAGCTCAAGGACCTCAATGTCGCGGTCGAGGAAGAGGAGATCGAGGAAGAGGTGCTGCGAGCCCGAACCGCCAAGGGAGCCGCGCTTGCGATCTGGCTGGGCATCGGCATCGACGCCGTGCCGGAATCGCTGGTCATCGGAATGCTCGCCGTGGAGGCCGAGGGCATGAGCCTGGCCCTGATCGCCGGCGTGTTCATGGCCAACATGCCCGAGTCCATGGCCAGCGCCGTCACCATGCGACGTGCCGGGGTACGGAAACGGCGCATCTTCCTGATGTGGAGTTCGCTGACGGCGCTGACCGCCCTGGGCGCGTTGACCGGGGCCCTGATCTTCCCCGCCGACCCCGTCGGTGCGACCTTCTACCTGGTGCTGGCCATCGAGGCCATGGCCGCCGGCGCCATGCTGACGATGATCGCCGAGACCATGTTGCCCGAGGCATTTGAACAAGGGGGTTCGATCGTCGGCCTGACCACGTTGATCGGCTTCCTGGCGGCCCTGAGTGTTTCCGTCATGGACTAGGTGGGCGCGCCAATGCTGGGGAAAACCCCATGATGCGTCGCCGGGGTCCACCGTGCTAACATGTAATCCCGTCGTTTCAAGCCGTCTCCGCGCCGTTCACGGATCTCGGCTCCCTCGACCACCAAGACTACGTTTCATGAGGACCAGACCATCATGGCGGCTTTGATATTTGTTACCGGCGGGGTTGTTTCATCACTCGGCAAGGGGATCGCTTCGGCATCGCTTGCGGCCATTCTCGAGTCGCGCGGACTCAAGGTGACGCTGATGAAACTGGATCCCTATATCAATGTGGATCCGGGCACCATGAGTCCCTACCAGCACGGCGAGGTCTTCGTCACCGAAGACGGCGCCGAAACGGACCTGGACCTGGGTCATTACGAGCGCTTCGTCTCCACCCGGATGACCCGGGACAACAACTACACGACGGGTCAGATCTACGAGAACGTGATCCGCAACGAGCGTCGCGGCGACTACCTCGGCGGTACGGTGCAGGTCATCCCGCACATCACGGACGAGATCAAGCGCTGCATCAAGAAGGCCGCCGAGGGCTTCGACGTCGCGATGATCGAAATCGGGGGCACGGTGGGGGACATCGAATCCCTGCCGTTCCTGGAGGCCATTCGCCAGCTGGGGGTCGAGCAGGGGCCTACCAACACGCTTTTCATCCACCTGACGCTCGTGCCGTTCATCAAGGCGGCCGGAGAGATCAAGACCAAGCCCACCCAGCACTCGGTCAAGGAACTGCGCTCCATCGGGATCCAGCCGGACGTGCTGCTGTGCCGCTGCGAGCGGCAGCTGACGGAAGAGGAACGGCGCAAGATCGCCCTGTTCACGAATGTGCAGATGCGAGCGGTGATTTCGGCGGTGGACGTCAGCTACATCTACGAACTTCCCCAGTGGCTCAACAGCCAGGGGCTCGACGAGTTCGTGGCGGAGCGCCTGAACCTCGACGGCCACGAGGCCGACCTGTCGCGCTGGCAGGCGGTGGTCGACGCCAACCGCCGGCTGCGCACCGAGGTGACGATCGCCATGGTCGGGAAGTACATGGAGCATTCGGATGCCTACAAGTCACTGACCGAGGCACTGGATCATGGTGGGCTGCACCAGGGGCTGCAGGTGAATATCAAGCGCATCGACTCCTCCCGGCTGCGCGAGGAAGGACCGGCTTGTCTCGCCGGTGCGGATGCGATCCTGGTCCCCGGCGGTTTCGGTGAGCGGGGCTTCGAGGGCAAGGTGGCGGCGGCCCGCTACGCCCGTGAGCAGGGCATCCCCTACCTGGGCATCTGTCTCGGGCTGCAGGTCGCAGTGGTGGATTTTGCCCGCAACGTCTGTGGTCTGGAAGGCGCGCACAGCACGGAGGTGGATCAGGACAGCCCGCATCCGGTCATCGCCCTGATCACCGAGTGGCGCGGCCCCGACGGCGAGGTCGAGAAACGCGACGAGAACTCCGACCTGGGTGGGACCATGCGCCTCGGCGCCCAGCGCTGCAAGGTGCAGCCCGGCTCACACCTTGCCGATGCCTACCAGCAGGACATCATTCTCGAGCGGCACCGCCACCGCTACGAATTCAACCGGTTCTACCGGGACATCCTGCGGGACCGCGGCATGCGCTTCGTGGGCTGGTCCGAAGACGACAAGCTCGCCGAGGCCATCGAACTGCCCGATCACCCGTGGTTCGTCGCCGTGCAGTTCCACCCGGAATTCACCTCGACGCCCCGTGACGGACACCCGCTCTTCATGGGCTTCGTCAAGGCCGCTCACGAATACAAGAACCAGGAACGGCAGCAGGTCGTCAACTCATGAAACTCTGCGGCTTCGAGGCGGGGCTGGATCAGCCCCTGTTTCTCATTTCCGGACCGTGCGTGGTGGAATCCGAGGGACTGGCTCTCGACTCCGCCGGGCAGCTGAAAGAGATCACCGATGAACTGGGCATCCCGTTCATCTACAAGTCGTCCTACGACAAGGCCAACCGCTCCTCGCTGGACAGTTTTCGGGGGCTCGGCATGGATGAGGGGCTGCGAATCCTCGGCG
This sequence comes from Lysobacterales bacterium, assembly GCA_033722075.1. GTDB lineage: Bacteria > Pseudomonadota > Gammaproteobacteria > Xanthomonadales > SZUA-38 > JAWVZU01. The sequence goes on along the minus strand of JAWVZU010000014.1, from coordinate 598 downwards.
AGGTGAAGCGGCAGATCGGCGTGCCGGTGCTGACCGACGTCCACGAGGATACGCCGTTCGACGAGGTTGCCGAAGTCGTGGACGTGTTGCAGACGCCTGCTTTCCTCTGTCGCCAGACCAATTTCATCATCAAGGCCTGCAGCCAGGGGCTGCCGGTGAACATCAAGAAGGGACAGTTCCTGGCGCCGTGGGACATGGGCAACGTCGTCGACAAGGCCCGCTCGACGGGCAACGAGCAGATCATGGTCTGCGAGCGCGGCGCGTCCTTCGGTTATAACAACCTGGTCTCGGACATGCGATCCGTGGCGGTCATGCGGGACACCGGGTGCCCGGTGGTATTCGACGCAACCCACTCGGTCCAGTTGCCCGGGGGACAGGGCAATCGTTCGGGAGGCCAGCGCGAGTTCATCCCGGTGCTGGTGCGCGCTGCGGTGGCTGCGGGGGTTTCCGGGGTGTTCATGGAATCTCACCCGACCCCTGAGAAGGCGCTGAGCGATGGCCCCAATGCGTGGCCCTTGCCGCTGATGAAGGAGTTGCTGGCCGAGATCTGCGAGATCGACCGGCTGGTGAAGCGTCATCGGTTTCTCGAAAACGAAGT
>JAWVZU010000013.1:0-31181 GCA_033722075.1 Lysobacterales bacterium | reverse complement strand
TTCGGGTTAGCCGGCGGGTCGTGTTTGCGCCGCTTCAATTCGTCGCGCTTCGTCCATTTCGTCCCTGAGGCGCTGGCCTTCGGCCGCCCGGGCGGTGCTGAACCGGGCCAGGCCAAGGTAGACGACCGGCGTCAGGAACAGCGTGAACAGGGCGGACAGGCCGAGGCCGCCGAAGATCACCCAGCCGATGGCCTCGCGGGATTCCGCCCCGGGGCCGCTGCTGAGGATCAGGGGCAGGCCACCGAGGGCGGTGGAGGCGATGGTCATGGCGATCGGGCGAAGGCGGACATTGGCCGCTTCTTCCACCGCCTCCCGAATGCTCGCGCCGCGATCGCGCAGCTGGTCGGCGAACTCGACCAGGAGGATGCCGTTCTTCGCCATAAGGCCGATCAGCATGATCAGTCCGATCTGCGAATAGACGTTGATGGAAATGCCGGTCAGGAACAGGGCGTAGATCGCTGCGGCAATGCTGAAGGGCACCGTGAGCGTAATCACCAGCGGGCTGGTGAAGCTCTCGAACTGGGCGCACAGCACCAGGAAGACCACCAGCAACGCGATGCCGTAGGTGATCGCAACCTCGCGCGACGTCTCCTCGAGCGTGGCCGCTTCACCCAGCAGGATCATGTTGATTCCATCCGGCAGGACCTCGTCCGCGAGCCCTCGCAGGTCGTCGACGGCCGACTGGAGCGGGTAGCCGGCGGTCACGGCGAGGTCGATCTCGATGGCGCGACGCTGCGCGTGCCGGTCGAGTTCCGCGGCCACCCCTTCCTCCTTGAGTGACACGACGCTGGAAAGGGGAACAAGCCGGCCGGCATCGGTTCGCACATAAAGATTCAGCAGATCCGATGGGTCGTTGATCGCGCCGCTGGAGGATTCCAGGAAGATCGGTACTGCCCGGTCATCGACGTTGAGATCGACCAGCTCATCCCCGTCGATCATCGCCCGCAGGGTGGCCGCCAGCGTGCCCAGCGAGATGCCGAGGTCAGCGGCGCGACGGCGGTCGATGACGACCGACAGCTGGGGTTGGGTCGGATCATAGGAAATGCGCGGCTGGGAGATGTTGGCCAGGCGCTCTTCGATGGCGCGGGCAAAGGACTGGGTGGCCGCGAAGATCTCCGGGTAGGTGTTGCCGGTAAGGGCTACGTCGAGGCCGCCACCGGCGCCGCGAAGATTCAGGCTGTTGCTGGAAAAGATGCGAATGCTGGAGCCGGGAATGGCGTTCAGATCATCTTCCAGCGATGCGATGATTTCCTGCTGGCTGCGCTTGCGCTCGTCCCAGGGTGCCAGCCGACCGGTTACCAGGACCCGGTTTGGATCGTAGAAACCGACCACCGTGTACAGCGACTCGACCTCGCCGCTTTGGACCAGCGGCATCAGCAGTTCCTCGACCCGGTCGACCTGGCGCTCCATGTAGCTGAGTCCAACGCCGTCCGGACCGCTGGCCATGATGCTGATCACGCCCCGGTCCTCCTCGGGAAGCAGTTCGGACGGCAGGCCCTTGTACAGCCCGCCGGCGAGCAGCAGCAGGCAAAAGGCAATCACGAAGGTCAGTGCAGAGAAATCCAGCGCCCGATGGAGCAGCCCGCGGTAGAGCCCGGCGAGGCGTTCACCGACGCGAACGACCGCCTGCCGCAGCGGGCCGGCCGACGTTGTGCGCTTCGGCATGCGGGCGGTCATGGCCGGCACCAGCGACAGCGAGACGAAGGAGGAGATGGTCACGGCCACCGCAAGCACGAAGCCGAACTCGCGGAACAGACGTCCCGCGGTGCCCGGAAGAAAGGAGATGGGTACGAACACCGCGATCAGGACGGCGGTGGTGGCGACGACGGCAAAGAACACCTGCCTGGCGCCGATGACCGCCGCGGCACGCGGGCCCAGGCCCTGGCTGCGGCGGCGCTGGATGTTCTCGATGACGACGATGGCATCGTCCACCACCAGCCCGGTGGCCAGTACCAAGGCGAGAAGCGTCAGGATGTTGAGCGAAAAGCCCAGCAGCCACATGGCGGCGACGGTTCCGATCAGGGCCAGCGGGATGGCGACGCTGGGAACGAGCGTCGCTGTCGGTGAGCCGAAGAACAGCCACAAGGTGGCGACGACGATCCCGATGGTCAGCAGGAGACTGATGAGCACTTCGCTGACCGCACCGCGGATGAACTGGGCGTCGTCCGAGGAAGTGATGATCCGGATTCCATCCAGCCGTTCATCCAGGCGCTTGACCGCAACCTGGACCCGGTCCGAGATCTCGATGGTGTTGGAGCCGGCCTGGCGCACGACATTGAGTCCGATGACCGCCCGTCCGTTCAGGCGGGAGTAGGATTCCGCATCTTCCGGGCCATAGAACACCTGGGCGATGTCCCCGACCCGTGTCGTGCCCCGAATGATGATTTCCTCCACCTGCCCGGGTCTCACCGCCGACGCATCGGCGCGCACCAGAAGCTGCTGGTCGTCGGATTTGAAGCTTCCGGCTGGCACGTCGAACTGGGCGCTGACCAGAACGTCAGCCACGTCGGTCACGGACAGTCCGAAACTGGCCAGGCGAAGGGGGTCGACCACCACCCGGAGCTGACGCTGTCGGTCGCCGAAGAGCGACACGTCGGCGACGCCCTCGATCGAGGTCAGTTCGGGCAACACATCCTGTTCGACGATTCGGGTCAGCCGGTCCTCGTCGTAGCGGTCGCTCACCACCGAGAGGGTGATGATCGGCGAGGCATCCTCGTCGGCCTTGTAAACGGCAAGCTGTTCGACGTCGTCGGGCAGCTCCCGCTGAACGCGGCTGACCGCTTCACGAACGTCGGAAGCCGCGTCGTCGAGATCCTTGGACGGTGCGAACTCGACGCGGATCCGGGCGTTGTTTTCTTCGCTGGACGATCGGATCGACTGGACGCCGGAGACGCGTGCAACCGCCCCTTCGATGATGCTGGTCACCTCGGCGTCCATGGTCTCGGGCGACGCGCCTGGAAATACCGCCCGAACGCTCACGATGGGTCGATCGACGTCCGGAAGCTCCCGCACCTCGACGCCGAACAGGGCTGCGATGCCCGCCAGGGCGATGAGGAGATTGAGGACCAGAACCAGGACCGGACGACGGATGCTCAGCCCCGGCAGGCCGCCAGTGTCGGGCGTCGCCATCAGGAACCCCGGCTGTCGGTCAGTTCAACCTGGCGCCCTTCGCGCATGCTCTGGACCCCTTCGACCACGATTGGCGTGCCTTCGCTCAGCTCGGCTTCCACCAGGACCCGTCCTGCCCGCCGCTGTACGATGTCGGCGCCGACTCGGGCGGCCTTGCCGTCCTGTACGGTCCACACGTACGCGCCATCGGCGCCCCATTGCAACGCGACTTCCGGCACCACCGGATAGGCATCGCCTTCAATACGCAGTTTGACGCGGAAGCTCATGCCCGGGCGCAGCTGGTCTTGCGGGTTCTCGACCCGCGCCCGCGCTGTCGCGGTGCGGGTCACCGGATCGATTCGACTGCCCAGTTCCACGACCTCGCCGGACGCGGTCGGACCCTGCTTGTTCCAGGTCGTCACTTCAATCTCCTGGCCCTCGCGAACGGCGTTCAGCATCAGTTCCGGCACCTCGAAACTGACCAGCAGCGAAGACCGGTCGTCCAGTGTGGTAATGGCCACGGAGGGATCGATCCGGTCGCCCGGCTCGACGTCGGTGAGGCCGACGACACCGGAAAACGGTGCGCGAATGTACCGGTCGTCGAGGGCAACCTGGGCCCGGTCCCGCTCGATCCGGGCGGTGGCCAGCGTCGTCTGTGCCGCTTCGCGGTCGGTGATAGGTACCGCATCGGTGCCCTCCGCTCGCGAATATCTCGCCAGGACCCGCTCCGCGTCGGCGATGCGGACTTCCGCCAGCTGGAGAGCGAGTTTCTCGTCGCGCGCATCCAGTTCGACCAGGAGGTCGCCCGCTTCGACCGGCTGGCCCGCTTCAAAGCGGACCGCCACGACCTCGCCGGCAGCCTCGGGATAAAGGGTTACCGATCGAATGGCCCGCGAAGTTCCCACTGCGTCGAGCTTCAGGTCTTCGGCCTCAAAGGCTACCGGTGCGGTCACCACCGGCACGGAAAATCCTGCGCCGCGCGGCACGGTGGCCTCGGAACGGTTGTCCGACAGGAGGCCCGCCACCATCCACACGGTCGCTCCGATGAGCGCCGCGCCGATGACGGTTGTGCCGATTGCCCTGAGCTTGTTCATGATGTTTGGAGCCTTGTTCACCGGGCCATTGAATATTCTACGCCGCGAAGAGACCGTGTATTTTCGGCCACACAGGGCACAAGGAGTTTTTCACGGAATCAAGAATCCGTTAAATTCTCTCCATCATGATTATCGTCGAAGGACAGGCGCGTATTCCGGAAGATCGCTGGCCTGAAGCGAGGTCCGCGATGGAGGAGATGATCCGGGCCAGCCGCGCCGAGGCGGGCTGCATCGACTATGCCTATGCGGTGGACCTCCTGGACGCCAACATGCTGCGGGTAATCGAGCGCTGGGAAAGCAGGGAAGCCTTGCAGGAACACTTTCAGACGCCGCACATGGCCCGCTTTCGTTCCGCCCTGGAGGCTATCGGTCCCACGGATGTTGCAGTGCGAATGTATGAATCGGACCAGGAGCAACTCCCCCTGTGACTGCCGGTAACTCACGAACATGAATCCCGAGCAAACCCAGACCATCGCTGACCTGCCGGGCCTGGGGCCGCGGTCCAGAGACATGTTGGCCGCCGCCGGCATCGCCTCTGTCGATGATCTGAGGGACCTTGGCTCCGTAGGCGCTTTCGCGGCCGTGCGCAAGGCAGGTATCGGCGCAAGTCTCAACCTGCTCTGGGCTCTGGAAGGGGCCCTTTCCGGGATGCCCTGGCAAGAGGTGGCGCGGGACCACCGAACCAGCCTTCTGCTGGCCCTCGAAGCCCGGGAGGGTGATGCCTCGGATGCCTGAGATGCTCGCTCAACTCCCGTGGGATCTGGTCGCCGTATTCGCCGCCAGCGGGATTTTAATGGCGCTCGTGTCCTGCCTGATCGGCTTGCCTCCCATGATCGAAAATCCACTCTGGTGGCTGGTTTATGCCACCTGGGTGTACTTCTGTTTTCAGCGGCAGGTCGAGCCCCTGTTTCTCACCTTGCTGGTTTCGAGCGCGCTTGCCGGTTTGCTGCACGGCAGCACTTCCGCGGTTCTGCTGGACCGCTATATCGAAAACAACCCCTGGCACGCAAACAAGATGCAGGGCTCGTCCGGCAAGTTGATCGTGCAGTTCATCGCCGGCGGTATCATCATCGGGGTCGTGTTCGGGGCCGCGGTCGGCGCCATCGCCTGGGCCCTTCGGCGCTTTCTCCTTACCTGATCCCCGCTTCGTCGAGGAGCTTCGCGATCAACGGCCGATCGGCCTGGCGGTCGATCCAGCGCAAGCCGCGATCGATCTCCGATTGCCATTCCTGGCGGCAACGATCCAGCTGGGCATCGCGAGCCGCCCGCGAATAGCGCACCGATGGATCTTTGGAGTAGCTGGCAGTGACCTGGCGGTAGGCCTCGCCGATCCCTCCCGAATCGCTCTCAAGTCCAAAGAAAGCGGCAATGTGCTCGCAGGTGGTCGTCGGATCATCAAGCAAGCGCTCAAAGTCCACAGCCAGCAGCCGATCCGGGTGCCGGTCGCGGTAGTGGGTCCACCACAACATGTTGCCCAGCCAGTTGAGGGCAGCCATCTCCCCCGGGCTCAGGTCGAACAACCGGAGCCGGTCATCCTCCGTCAGGCGGTGGATATCGGCCAGTCTTGGGCGAAGAAACCGGGCCGTTTCCTGGCGCTGCAGGTCGGCCCGCAGCAGGCTCGCGAGAAACGGCTCCAGGGGCAGATAGACGAACAGCGCCCGGTTCTGCGGGTGATGGTCCAGGACCGGGCCCAGCAGGTTGGTACAGCTGCTGGTGCCCTTGACCAGGGCAAGCGAGCTGTCATCGAAGGTGCGGGCGTAGAGCTTGTAGAGCAGATCGCTCAGACGGTCGAAACGGGTGCCGTCGAGCAGCGCAAGCGGATGGCCGAGATCACGTTCCATCGAGGCCAGCGCACGAAGCGGAACCGGTTCGCGCAACGGTAGGATGGAGGTCGCCTCCTGCAGCACCCGGCTGATCAGGGTGGACCCGCAATGTCCTACGTGAAAGATGTACCTGGCCGGCCGGGCGGGCCTTGCGGCGGCCTCGTCAGCCAGGCGCCACAGGTCTTCGACCCTCGTTTCCGGGTCGCGCACCGCAATTCGTTGATCGAGAAAGACCGATGCGCGATAGGCCGTGGAATTCATTCGGGTCAGCAGACCCCTGCCGTAACCGACGTCGATCTGCTGGAGAAACCAGCTGGCGTCGCTCCATACGTCCATCAGGCCCTGACGCGATTCTCGTACTGGACCTGCTGGTGGTGGTCGCGGTCGCCATAGAAGAAGCTCACCAGTGCGTAGCGAGCGCCTTGCTCTACACGCAATGCCTCGTGGGCCAGCGAGCAGGAAAATACCACCGCTCCGCCGGTTGGTGGTTTGTAGCGATCCGGACCGTACTCCGGAAAGCGGAGCTCCCCGCCGGAGTAGTCGTCGCTGTTGAGATTGAGTGTGAGGGCAAAACGCCGGTGGGCCGTATCAACGCCGTTGTTGTCGCGGTGGGCGCGGAAGTGACCGCCCGTGCTGGCGTCGTAGCAGACGATCTTGAACGCCTCATACCTCGTGACCTTGAAGTTGAAGGCCCATTCGATCTCCGGCAGGACCCGACGCAACAGGCGCTTTTCCACGGCCTGCCGCAGGCCGGTTTCTTCGATCCGGTGTTCGCGACGGATTTTCGTATCGTCATCGGTCTGGTAGACCATGCGCCCTTCGACCAGCTTGAGCACGCCTGACGGTTCGTTGTCGGATTGGTAGACGTCGATCAGGTGCCGGCAGAAGTCGGGCTCGAAGACACGCGGAATCACCAGGACCGGCGCGGTACGAGTCACCAGCCTTCCGGGGTCGTCGGCGGGCCACGAAGCCAGGGCCGAATCCGACCAGTCCAGCCACCGGCCGATGATCCGGGCGTTGGCGTCCAGGGAGAAAGTGACCAGCGCGGAGTCCGGCCGGGTGCCGCCGAACAGGAAATCGATGATCTGCCCGTCGTCCGCGATGACCTGGCCGGGTGGGCTGAATTCGTCTCGAAATCGTGCGGCATCGGTCGGTGTGCCGTCGATCATCCAGATCACGCTCACGTCGGCTTCCCGCGCAGCGTTGATCGCCCCGGCCAAAGAGCCTGTTTGCGGATCCAGGACAATCACCAGCAACACCGGACGGCCGCAGTAGACGTCGTAGAACACCACGGGACGGTCATCGGCATCGTGGCGCTGGAAATTGGGCAGGCGGTCACCCGGCAGGAGGGCAGGCGTAAGCGACAGATCAACCATGGGTATCACCGTCCATGACCGCTACCAGCCCATTGCCTCGTTGACCTCGGCCATGGAGTTCACCACCTCCACGTCGTAGCCCATCTGGCGCGCCGACCGGTTCAGCTGCAGGTTGCCGACCTGGGATCCGACGCTTTCATCGACAATCCGAAATGCCCGCCCGCGCTGCTTATCCAGCGCATACTGGATGCCTTCCTGGAGGATCTTCTGCGCGTCCTCCTTTGCCGGTGCGAATTCCCGCAGATCCGAAATGATCGTGAAACCCGGCTGCAACTGGTCGCAGGCGGCCTTGAACTTGCTGACGTACTGACGCGCCTCCGCAGCATCGAACTGACCGCTCAGCACGCACAGCACGGCATTCTTCGTGGCGTTGATCTTGAATTCGAACATGGGATCCGTGGCACCTCGGATTTCACGCTATTCTGACCCATCGCCGGGAGGGCAGCAAAGCGGCCCCGGGGTGGCTACCGCCGGGCGTGGATCAGTCCCTGGCGTAGTCGCGAATGATGTAGCCGCCGGATTTCTCGTCGTGCTGCAGCTCCACCATGCCTCGCTTCTGGGCCTCCAGCAGGAGGTCGCTGAAGGTTCGAAATCCGTGGTAAGACTCGTTGAAGCCCGGTTTGCGGCGCTTGATCGTCTGCTTGACCATGGACCCCCAGACCTTGTCCTCCTCGCCGCGCTCCTCGAACAGGTCTTCGACGGTCTCGAGTACCAGTTCCACCGCTTCGGTCTTCTTGTCTTCTTCCGGGGCCGCCTTGCTGGGGGTCTTGCGGGTCGTGGACTTCTTGCGCCTGGTCCTGCGCTGCTTTTCGTTCTCCCGGACGAGGTCGTCGTAGTAGAGGAACTCGTCGCAGTTGGCGATCAGCAGATCGGAGGTCGATTTCTTGACGCCCACGCCCACCACGATCTTGTTGTTCTCCCGCAGCTTGGAAACCAGGGGCGAGAAGTCGGAATCGCCACTGATGATCACGAACGTGTCGACATGAGCCTTCGTGTAACAGAGGTCCAGCGCGTCGACGACCATGCGGATATCGGCGGAGTTCTTGCCGGACATGCGCACATGCGGAATGTCGATGAGCTCGAACGCCGCTTCGTGCATGGGGCCCTTGAACTCCTTGTAACGCTGCCAGTCGCAGTAGGCTTTCTTGACGACGATGTTGCCCTTGAGCAGGAGACGCTCGAGCACCCGCTGGATGTCGAAGGATGGATATTTCTGGTCGCGCACACCCAGGGCAACGTTCTCGAAATCACAGAACACCGCCATGCTGCGCGTATCATTCTTGGTAGCCATGGGCGCGCATCTTAGCCTGCTCGCGGGGGCATTGCATGTGAAAAACGGATTTGCCCGCCGGCCAACAGCTTCACGCCGGAACGCACACCTGATTTCGACCGTGGTCCTTGGCGTCGTAGAGGGCGTGGTCGGCCCGCCGCAGGAGTGACTCTACGCTTTCCCCGGGGACGTACTCCGCGATGCCCGCCGACAGCGTTACGGCCGGTGAGTCGGTCCGGTTTCGGTGTGCCTGTTCCTGGCGCTCGCGCAGGCGTTCGGCGCAGGCGCGGGCACCATGCAGGTCGGTCCGAGGCAGGAGGAGAATGAATTCCTCCCCACCGTAGCGTCCGAAGGTGGAGGACTGCTCTTCCGAATCGCCCTTGGCGACGAGATCCATATCCCGCAGTTCGGAGAGGATGAGGTTCGAGAAGTTCTGGAGTACCCGGTCTCCGGCCCCATGACCGAAGCGATCATTGATCTGTTTGAAGTGATCGAGATCGATGATGCACACCGAGAACGGCTCTTTCTCGCGGTCGGCCCGAGCCTTCTCCTGGGACAGGGAATCCATGATGAAACGGCGGTTGTACAGCCCGGTCAGTTCGTCCCGCTCGGCAAGTGTGCGAATCTGCTCCAGGGCCTTGCGAAGCTCCGTGTTGCGGGTGGCGAGCTTGTGGCGCATGTTGCTGAAGTAGGTCCCGAACAGGCTGGTCCAGAGCAGGACGCCGCCGAGCATCACCGCCGAGGTGAGGTACCACGCGTCGCTGAAGGGCGCCGGGTCCACGATCACCCGCTCCACGATGATCAGCGTGAGGTAGCCGGCGAAAGCGAGAATCGAGCCGAACATGAACTGGCGCCGTTCCAGGGCGAAGATGCCGAACAGGAGGGTGACCATGTAAACGATCAGTACGACGCCACGAACCTCGCGTGCCACCGCGATCAGGATCAGCCCCCAGCTCAGCCCGACGAGGATTTGCGGAAACGTCAAGGCCGGATCCCGGAAGCGCCGGTTCAGACCGCTGCGGAGAATGAGGAAGAAGACGGTCTGGGTGATGACGATGCCGACGCCGGCGAGCATTACGACGCCCAGACCGACGCTGAGCAGCCCCGCCTCGGCGGTCCCCAGCGCAATTCCGAACCACATGCTGTAGGAGCCGGCGGACATCAGAAACCGCCGGATTCGCAAGCGCTGTTTGCGGTCGCAGTCCTCCCCGAAGAGGAGATTATCCAAGGTGCCCGACATTACCGTTCCTAAACTACCCCAGCACGACAAGATACCGTATCGGCCGGAAGATTCCGTGTAGTGATGGAGTGAACGGAGGGCGTCGGGCGATGGCCGGGACTTCGTCGATCAGTTGCCGGACAGGACCTGGCGAGAGATGGCCTGGATATCCGGGTGTCGAAGCAGGGCCAGAAACTTCGGGTTGTTCAGCAGAGCCGCGTAGTTGCCGCTGGAGATGGCGTCGGCAATCGCCGGATCCTCCAGTGCCTCCTGAATGGCGGGATCGTCCCGCAGGTCCTGGATCCTGGCGAAGATGGAGGGGTTCAGGACCATGCTGCGCTGGAGATCCTCGACCTGGTCCTGGGAAATCGTCTCGTTCGGACGGGTGGCTCGGGGGGTCGCGCTTTCGTTGAAGTCGATCCCTTCGATCTTCGATTCCTTCAGCTCGAGTTCGCCCAGCGATTCACTTTCGATCGTGTAGACGCCATCGGCGAAGCGCACGATCTGCCCGCGAACGACGGTGCCGTCGTAGAGCCGGATGGTCGCCGCGTCGGCGGATTGAAAGGAAATCAGGAACAGCAGGGGAAGCAGTCGGATGACCATGCCTTTATTCTAGCGGAGTCGTCGTGGCTATGCGCTCGTCTGCGCTCGCGGCGGGGGACCGAACCAGACGCCAGGGCTGCACCGCTGGCGCGCCCGTCACTGTGCGTTACATGCGCCGGAAGCTTTGTCCAGGCATTTGATCAACCCGAAGCGGCGATACACTTCGTCCTGCTGCGCTTTCACCATCGCGTCTCTTTCCGCCCGTGTATAGCACAGGCGTTCCACGAGGTGGGTTCCGGTGCGCCTGATCCGCTCGCAGTACACGTCTTCATGTTCGCGCGTGTCCAGGACGCCGTCGTTTTCTTCCACCATCTGCGCCACGCGGTCCGATACGTAGGTCTTCTCGCTCTTGTTCATGGGCCGTTCGTGCGTGGCTGTGCAACCAACGACAATCGCCAGAATTGAAAGAAGCAGAACTCGCCGCATTTGAACCACCAAATTCAAGAGGTGTTCCGGTTAGAAGGGATCGCCCCCGCTGCACGCCCCGCCGGTCGTCTGGTCCATGCACTTGATGTTGCCGAAGCGCCGGCGTAACTCGTCCTGCTGGGCCTTCACCATGGCGTTTTTCTCAGCCTTGGTATAGCAGAGGCGCTCAACCAGGTGGGTGCCGGTGCGCCGAATCCGCTCGCAGTAGACGTCTTCATGTTCCCTCGTGTCCAGACTGCCGTCGTTTTCCTCGACCATCTGCGCCACGCGGTCCGAGACGTAGGTTTTTTCACCGGCATTCATCGGTCTTTCTTGGGTGGCCGTGCAGCCCACGACGAACAGAAATGCGACAAGAGAAACGAGAACGCGTTGCATGAGGCACTCCACTTATACGAATAGATTCGTAGAAGCTATCAGATCAAGCGACCTTGTTCAAATGCTATCCTTGGAGCCCATGTTGGAAATCTCCCGCAACGTCGCAATCCCGGACAGCGAGATCCAGCTGGAAGCGATTCGTGCCCAAGGGGCAGGCGGCCAGAACGTGAACAAGGTTGCCAGTGCGATCCACCTGCGCTTCGATATCGCAGACTCGTCGCTTCCGGAGTTCTACAAGAATCGTTTGCTGGGCCTGAGCGATCAGCGCATTACCGGCGATGGCGTGATCGTGATCAAGGCCCAGGAGCATCGAAGCCAGGAACAGAACCGGGCGGCGGCGCTGGAGCGTTTGCGCGAACTGATCCGTTCGGTGTCGGTCCCGCGAAAGAAGCGCAAGGCCACCGCGCCGAGCCGGGCGGCCCGTCGCAGGCGCCTGGAGCAGAAGAAACACCGGGGCCGGATCAAGGCCTTGCGTGGCAAGGTCGAAGACACCTGACCGAGACAAGGGAGCCGATCATTCCAGTCAAGATGTTGGAAGAACTAGCGACCCGTCACCGGGAAGCAAGCCTGCTGGTAGTCTGCATGGTGCTGCTGATCGCGGCCGGGCTGACGACGCCTTGGCTCGGGTTGGGTGTCATCATGCTCATGCTGGCCGAATGGTCCCGCTACCGCCACTCGAATCCCAGCTTTGATTTCGCGAGCTACACCCTGAGCCCCAAAGAGCAGGTCATGCTGGACGATGCGGCAGCGGCCTATGTGGATGCGCGCAGAGCCTTGAATCGCGTGGAATCCCGCATTCGGGAAAGCGGCTTCAGCATTGACGACGCGGGGAGATTGAATCCGGAGGATCACGTCGGCCATCTGCAACGGGAGTTGAATGTGGCCCGCCAGAACCTCGATCCGGAGCCGGTGCTGCAACTGGCGCGACTTCCGCTGGCTCGCGCCGACGCCGCCCTGCGCCACTATTCCTGCCAACAGGGGGCCAAGTGGGGCATCGTCGCTTTTCCGGCAGGCATGGTCATGGGACTGCCGGTCGGGCCGGCCTACACCCCGATTGCCGGGGGCATCGCGAGCGTACTCGCCTTCATGGTGGCTAGCCATCTGAGTTCACGCGCGGTCATTCACTTTCTCATGTCCCTGCCTCAGGCCATGCCGCAATTCGATCGCGATCAGGTTCGCCGCGAGCAGGTTCGAGCTGCGGCCCGGTCGCTCGCTTCCAAGGCGGAGGAGAAGGGGAGTGTGTAGGGAGCAGGTGGCGAGTGGAGAGGGTCGATAGGGCGCAATCCAGTCTGGTCCTTTTCGGATTGGGCGAGCCCTAGTAGACTCTGCGACACGGGGCGCCCGTAGCTCAGTTGGATAGAGAGGTACACGCCAACGGGGCAAGAAATCCACAAAGCTGGTGATCAGCGACGGCGGTGCGCAACGTCTACGGCGGGGTGAGGTGATCGGAGCCGCCTTTGATCTTTCCGATGAACGCCTAGACTAGTAGACTCCTGGGCAAGCGCCCGTAGCTCAGTTGGATAGAGTATCTGGCTTCGAACCAGGTGGTCGGGAGTTCGAATCTCTCCGGGCGCGCCACCTCTCTTCCCCTTCGATGACCTCACCCCGCCAGTGACTTTGCTCACCGCCGTCGCTGATTATCGGTCTCGGGGATTTCTTGCTCCGTTGGTGTGTGCCTCTCTATCCAACTGAGCTACGGGCGCATTGCCTAAGGAGTCTACTAGTCCAGACGTTCATCGGAAAGATCAAACGAGGCACCGATTACCTCACCCCCCGGTCCATCTACAAACTTCGCCCATCCCCCCGCTACAATCTGCCCATGCTCACCGTCTCCAATGTTGCCCTGGCCCGCGGCGGCCGGATCCTGTTCGATGACCTGGAATTCAGCGCCGGTCTGGGTGACCGGGTTGGAATTGTCGGACCGAACGGCTGTGGCAAGACCAGTCTGCTCAGGGCGATTACCGGTGATCTGGAACCGGAGAAGGGCAGCATCGAGCGACCGGCCGACTGGCGCCTGGTCGTGACCCGGCAGGAGAGCCCGGGGGGAAGTCAGCGGGCCCTCGAATATGTGATGCAGGGAGATGAGGAACTCGCCCGCTTGCAGTCGAAGATCGCGGACGCGGAAGCCCGTGGAGCGGGATCGGAACTGGCTCGCCATCATGAAGCCCTGGCCAGCCGGGATGGCTATGCCGCCGAGGGGCGCGCCGGTTCACTGATGCACGGCCTCGGATTCTCGGCAGCGGACCAGGATCGTCCATTGGACGAGTTCTCCGGCGGCTGGCGCGGACGACTGGCGCTTGCCCGGGCGCTCTTTCGGCATTCGGACGTACTGCTGCTCGATGAACCGACCAATCACCTCGACTTGCCGACCATCGACTGGCTGGTCGAATGGATCGATCGCTACCCCGGACTGGTACTGTGCATCTCCCATGACCGGGACTTCCTCGATCGGGTCGCCAACCGGATCCTGTGGATCGACCGTCCCGCCCCGCGCTACTACCTGGGCAATCTTTCCGAGGCGGAGCGGCGACGTGCCGAAATTCTCGCGCACCAGGCGCGCGAGGATGCCAAGGTGCGGAAACAGGCCGCGCACCTGCAGCGCTTCGTCGACCGGTTCCGGGCCAAGGCCAGCAAGGCCAGCCAGGCCCAGAGCCGCCTCAAGATGCTGGAGCGCTTGGAGACCTCAGCGCCCCTGGCGGAGTATGCGGGCTACCATTTCGAATTTCCGGAACCGCAGCGGGTGTCCACGCCGTTGCTTGCACTCCGACACGCGGATCTTGGCTACGGCGATGCGCCGGTGCTGCGCGACGTGAGCCTGTCCCTTCTGCCGGGAGCCCGGGTCGGGCTGCTGGGCCGCAACGGCGCGGGCAAATCCACGCTGGTGAAGGCCCTGGCCGGAATGCTGGATTGCGCCGAACGCGTTCCGGGGGAGCACCTGGCCGTTGGCTATTTCGCTCAGCACCAGCTGGAGCAGCTGCGGCTGGACCAGTCACCGTTGACCCACATGCGCCGGCTCGATCCGGACATTCCTGACCAGCGACTGCGCGATTTCCTCGGCGGTTTCGGGTTCCACGGAGACCACGCAATCGAGCCGCTCGAACCTCGCTCCGGGGGCGAGCGCGCCCGCCTGGCCCTGGCGATGCTCGCCTGGCGGCGACCCAACCTGTTGCTGCTGGACGAGCCGACCAACCACCTTGATCTGCAGATGCGCGATGCGCTGTCGCTGGCGCTCCAGGAATTTTCCGGTGCGGTGGTTCTCATCTCCCATGACCGGGCGTTCCTGACCAGCCTTTGCGATGAGTTCCACGAGGTGGCGGGTGGTCGCGTCGTGCGCTCGGAAGGGCCCGGCAGCGGATATGGCGCCGGCGATGATTCCCGGGAAAGCTCATCCAATGGCCCGGATTTGCGCAAGCAACGTCGACAGGAGGCCGCGCGGGAACGCGAGCGCCTCCGCCCATTGATTCGGGAGGTCAGGACGCTGGAGGAGCGGCACCAGTCGACGGAAACGGAACTGGTTTCCCTGCAGAAAGAACTGGCAGATCCGGCCCTCTACAGCGAAGATCACCGGGCGGAAGAGGTTTCTCGGCTCTCCCGTCGTGCCGGAGAACTGGAGGCGGAGCTCGAGAAGCTGGAAGATGCCTGGTTGACGGCCCAGGAAGCACTGGACGCTGCACGGAGAAACGAGGATGAGTGACTCAACTGTCGAACGGCCCCTGTCGGAAATCCAGGTTCGGGTACTGGGCTGTCTGGTGGAAAAAGAGGCCACCACGCCCGACCAGTACCCGCTGACCATCAACGCACTGCGTTCGGCCTGCAATCAGAAGACGGCCCGGGATCCGGTCATGTCCTGCGAGGAGGGCGAGGTCGGGCATGCGGTCCGACAGCTCGAGGAGATGGGCTTGACCCACCAGGCCTGGTCTGCCCGGGCGGCGCGTTGGGAACACCGGATGGGCAAGGGATTTGGATTTCGCCCGAAAGACCTTGCGGTGATGGCCACGCTGATGCTGCGCGGGCCCCAGACGGCGGCCGAGATTCGCAGCCACTGTGGGCGGCTTTTCGAGTTCGAGGACGTCGATGATGTCGAGTACGTGCTGGGGCGGCTGATGGAACGGGATCCGCCCCTGGTCGTTCAGCTGCCGCGGCTTCCGGGCCAGAAGGGCGTGCGTTACATGCACCTGTTATGTGGTGAGCCGGACCTCGAGGCCCTGGCTGCAGCCGCGCCGGCGCCCGCCGCTACCCGCAGTGCGTTGGAGGAGCGCGTTTCCCGCCTGGAATCCGAAGTCGCCGAGCTGAAGTCGATCATCGCCACCTGGTCTGACGAGGACTGACGCAAGCTCGCCCTGCAAGGGTATGTGCCGGGGAGACCCCTTTTCAGCGGGTTCCTAGTACTGCTTTCGCAGCAGTTCCACGCGCTTGCGATTGGCGCCCAGGTCCGAGTAGCCGATGCGGGAGGCCGACCTGACGTGGAGAATGCTTTCTCCGGGAGGCGCGTAGAATTCCACGTCGTCCACGAAGCGCATGACCGCAGAGGTGAACTCGGCGTGCAGGTAGTCTTCGTCGCGGGACACGATCCGGGCCCGGGGTTGTGCCTCGATGACCTCGGCGATTCGATCGATCGGCGATCCACTGCCGGGCGCCAGCTGAAACGGTTCGATATGGTGGGAGTCGCCGGGATCAGCCTGGCTGGAAACGCAATTGGGCGACGCCGGGCATGCAGCCAACCGCCCTTCGTTCACCCCGAGCCCCGACGGCGGTTTCGAAAACAGGTTGAACACGACCATCCCTCCCCAGGCGATCCCCGCCAGAATGAGCAACATTAACAGAATCCGGCCGAACGAGGGCAGGATGCGGCGCGCAGTTTCGGACATGTGTGCAACCCCGACTCAAAGTTGCCGGAAGCCTGTGGCAAATTGCGTCGACGCGCAAGCCTGGCCTCCCGGGCCTTATAATCCAACTCATGGACTATCGTGAGCTCGGAATGGTGAGAGCCATCGCGTTTGCCCCGCCGCTGGCGTTGGGTAACCCGTCGGTCAATGCGCAGCGCTTGCTCGAGTGCCTCGACCGGGCACGGGCGGTGGGTGCATCACTGTGCCTGTTTCCGGAATTGGCGCTGACCGGTTTCAGCTGCGAGGACCTGCACCTCAACAGTGGCATGCTGGCCGAGGCCCGTAGCGGGATTGCCCGAGTTGCCGCCGCAAGCGATGGAATCGTTGCCGTTGTGGGTGCGCCCTACGTGACGCCGGACGGCCGCCTGTTCAATACGGCTTTTGTCGTGGGCGACGGGCAGTTGCTCGGCGCCGTGCCGAAACGGATATTGCCCAACTACGCCGAGTTCTACGATCTGCGCTGGTTTGCTTCCGGCCGTGACGTGAACCTTTCGATCCAGGATCCGGAGCTGGGACCGTTCACCCTTTCGGATCGCCTGCTCTTTGATACGGGACAGGTGCGTTTTGCGGTCGAGATCTGTGAGGACCTGTGGGCCCCTGATCCGATCGGCAACAGTCATGCACTTGCCGGCGCGGAGATCATTCTCAATCCGTCGGCGAGCAACGAGCTGGTCGCCAAGGCCGACTACCGCCGTGATCTCGTGCGAATGGCCAGCGCGACCCGGATCTGCGGCTATCTCTATGCGTCCGCAGGGCCGCTTGAATCGACCAAGGACGTGGTGTTCAGTGGCCATCTCCTGGCGGCGGAAAACGGCGTTACCCTCGGTGAGAGCGAACGGTTTTGCTTCCAGGGAAGCGAGCTCGTGGCGGAGTTCGATGTCGATCTCCTGCGCCATGACCGGCGCTGGAACAAGAGCTTTGCGGACAGCCGGCGACCGACCGATTACGTGTGCCGGGATGCGCCTCGGGCCGGTGCGCTGGAGGACCTCGAACGTCGCTGGACCCGCCACCCGTTCGTTCCCGGGGATGTCCATGAATTCGAGGCGCGGGCAAGGGAAATCCTGGCGATCCAGAGTGCCGGCCTGGTGCGTCGCGTGCGGGCGGCAGCGACCGAGCGGCTCATCATAGGCATCTCAGGTGGGCTGGATTCGACCTGGGCGTACCTGGTCTGCCTGGAAGCCCTTGCCCAGGCCGAACTGCCGAACGAGCGGCTGCTTGCAGTCACCATGCCGGGTCCCGGCACCGGCAGCAAGACGCGGGAACTCGCCGGTCGTCTGACCGAGGCGGCCAGGCTGGAGATCTGCGAAATCGATATCGCCCCGGCCGTGAAGCAGCACCTGGAGGACCTGGAACACACTGCCGAAGACGACGTGGTGTTCGAGAATGCCCAGGCACGCGAGCGGACCCAGCTGCTGTTCAACCTCGCCAACAAGCACGGTGGAATCGTGGTCGGCACCGGTGACCTTTCGGAACTCGCCCTCGGCTGGTGCACCTTCAATGGCGACCACATGGCCTCCTACAACGTGAACGCCAGCGTTCCAAAGACGCTTATCCGCTACCTGGTCAGCTGGTATGCCACGCATCGTGCATCACCTGAACTGGCCGAAACGCTGCGGGAAGTGCTGGAAATTCCGGTGAGCCCGGAACTGCTCAAGTCCGCCGGCGACGGTTTCGACCAGCGCACCGAGGACATCATCGGCCCCTACGAGTTGCACGACTTCTTCCTGTATCACTATGTCCGACACGGGTTTGCGCCGCGCAAGATCTTCGAGCTGGCCTGCCGTTCCTTTGCGGGGGATTACGAGCGGTCCGAGATCTGCCAGTGGCTGGCCGTCTTCTTCCGGCGCTTTCATCAGCACCAGTTCAAGCGAACCACCCTGCCGCCCGGGCCCAAGGTTGGAACGGTGAGCCTGTCACCCCGCGGCGACTGGCGGATGCCCGACGAGGTGGATATCGGCACGCTCGTCGAGGAAATCGAGGGTTACAGCTAGCCCCGCGTCTTTCCCCGGAAGCCAGACTTCAATTGCCGGCGAGCAGGCCATTGATGGCGACGACCGACTCGTTGAACTGGTTCACGATGCGTCGGTTGGCCATGCCGATCCGGTCGATCCGCGGTCTCTCATCATTGTCGTAGGACACTTCGTGATTGACGATCATCGACGCGTAGTCCGCATAATCACTGATGAACGCCTGGGCGCGCCGGGTCGCCTCGCAAGCCGGGGCCTGCATGTTGCGCGCAACTTCCACGTGTTCCCGGCACGCCGCGGCGTCTTCCCGAGCCGATTCCAGCACCGGCTGGGCACTGGTGAGCGCCTGGATGGGGCCGGCCTGGATCATCTGTTCGAGGCTCATCGGCCGAGTAGGTGGCGTCGACGCGTTCTCCGAGATCTCGACCGTTTCACTTTCGGCATGGGTCGGACAGGGAGAGTCCTGAAAGGTGACCTCACCCGAGGAATCGACGCACTTGAACACCGCCTGGGCGAAGGTCGGCGATGCCGGGGCCGATAGGCCAAG
The DNA here is from genome assembly GCA_033722075.1 of Lysobacterales bacterium. GTDB lineage: Bacteria > Pseudomonadota > Gammaproteobacteria > Xanthomonadales > SZUA-38 > JAWVZU01. The sequence continues at coordinate 12,487 of JAWVZU010000013.1, read as the reverse complement.
CACCGCGAACATTACCCACATCTTGCTTGCGCTCAGCTTCATGTTTTTCTGGCCTGTTCCGACTGCTGTGCCTGCTTTAGGAAGCTTACCAAGTTTAGGCAGGGTTTGGTCGCGGTCTCGTTGCACATCGTCCAAAAAATGAGACGACCGGGTGCTGCACAGGGCCGATTCGTTTCCCCGCCGAGGGGATGTGAAAAAGTCGGCTTGCATCTCTAGACCACATCGCCCTGGTTTTCTGCAATAATTGCGACCGGGATTGATCTTAACTGGAGGGCTGGAATGGAGTGTCCCAAGTGTCAGTCGCCGATGGAAGCGGTCCGCTATGGGGCGGGCGACCGCGAAGTGCATCGGTGCACCGAGTGTTTTGGCATCTTTTTCAAGCCGATCGATATGCGTCGGCTGAAGAACACCTATATGGCCGATATCATCGATTCAGGGAAACGATCGGTAGGCCGAAAGCACGACAAGATCGAAGACATCAAGTGCCCGGTCTGTCAGGAAACCATGGAGAAGACCAACGATCCGGACCAGGTTCACATCTGGTACGAAGCCTGTCCAAAAGGGCATGGCGTCTACCTGGATGCCGGAGAACTCTCGGATTTCAACAACGATACGCTCTTTGACTACGTCAAGAGCTGGATCAAGGGCGGTCGCAGCTAACAAAAAGCGGCGCCCCGGGGGGCGCCGTCTTGATTTCTTGGGTGACTAGCCGGGATCAGGACTCGGCAATCGTCGCCCGGAGCATCCAGGCGTTTTCCTCGTGCTGGCCCAGCCTTTCGGTCAACAGGTCGGCAGTCTTCACGTCATTTGCCTCTTCGGCTACATGAACCGCTTCACGCATTCGTTCGGCCAGCTTCTCATTTCCGGCGATCAGCGCTTCGATGGTGGACTTGACGGTCTGTCCGGACTCGAGGTCGTCGAGAACGGCGCGCTCCCGAAAATCGGCAAACGTCTGGGGTGCAGGGAAGCCGAGTGTTCGGATCCGCTCGGCCAATTCGTCGATAGCGCCAAATAGATCTTCGTACTGTTCTTCGGTCAATTTGTGTATGGGATAGAACAGAGGTCCCTCGACATTCCAGTGTAGCCCCTGCGTATTCACAAAGAGGACATAGGAATCGGAGAGGACGTTGGCCAGGCTGTCTGCGATGGCCTTGCGGCTGTCGCGCTCGATGCCGGTCGACGGGCGAAGTTCGGAAACACGATTCTGGAGTGCTTTGTCTTGCATGGTTCTCCTTTGAATTTTATTTGGAGCGGCCTTGCTGCGGCCGCGCTTTGATTTCATGACAAAGAATAGGGGGAGGGCCGTAGGGCTGGCGTGGAATCCGGGCGCCAGGGCGTTCACGAGAAATAGCCAAACCTCTTGTATAATCAAAAGATTAGCTTCGTGCAGGGCTTTGATTCAGGTCAAGGCGGTGCTGCCGGGTTCGGTTAGCATCATAGTCGGATAACCAAGCACCTGCGCTGCGAGGCACGCCATGAACAGACCCGTCGACCCTGACCGCATCCAGAAATCGCTGCTTGGCCAGGATCTCGATTTGGCAGAAGCGAAGATTCTCGCCGACATCATGGAGTGCCGGGAACTTGCCGATGCCGACCAACTGGTGGAAGAGGGTGGGACCGAAGCGACCCTTTTTCTGCTCGTGGATGGGCAATTGCGTGTCGCGAGCTCGGCGCAGGGTAAACCGGAGATCGTGCATACGATGCATGCCGGTGAATGTGCCGGAACCCGAGCCTTCGTCGACCGTGTCGAGCGCCTGGCGACCATCACCGCGCGTGGTCCGGCGACGGTCTACGCCCTGGATCCGGAAGATCTGGAAAGTCTCCTGGATACGCACCCGCGAGTTGTCTACCGGACCATGCGAGGCATATTCCGGGCTACCCACGCCAATCTGGACCGCGTCTACAAGCAGGCCGAACAGCTGGCCAATTACGTCACCAAGACCCACGGTCGTTACTAGACTGCAACATCCAGGCTAGCCGCCGGCCGCTCGAAATCTGCGAGTGCGGCTGCTTTTGCCTCGAATTCCGGGCCTGGAACCCGCATAAGGCCCTAGAGATCTTGTCTAGGGTTCGTCAAGGCATGAAGCTCGTCGTTCAACAAGTTTGAGCGGCAGCTCATATTGGCCTAATCTTACGCACACGCCACGACGTTGACGCACCACAAAAAAGGTGTCGCGCGTCTGCGCAATGCTGGGAGCCAAATTTTGACGGAGATTTTCCAAAAGGTCTGGGCGCTACTGCTTGCCGCTTGGGGCTATATGGAAGTGCCTATCCGCTGGGCGGCCTCCCAGATGGGCATTGCGCTGAACGAAAATTATATGTTCATCCTGGTGATCGCGGAGATCTTCCTCTTCATCTTCGTGATCAACCTGATTCTTTCCCTGCTGTTCACCGATATCTCCCGGGTCATTCCGACCGGCGGAAGCGCCTATGTTCGCAAGCTGCGCCGGACCAAGAACTATGTTGGGCTCGGCAGCTATTACGCGGACCGCGGCAAGAACAAGCTCGCCGTCAAGTGGTATCTGAAGGCCGGAGCGCACAAAAGGGCGGCTGAGCAGGCCCTGCAGGGGGGCAATACCAAGCTGGCAGCGAAGCTCTACGCAGACAACGGTATGCCGGAACTCGCAGCGGAGATCTTCGAGAACAGCGGTGACTGGGCCCAGGCGGCTCAGTACTACGACATGTCGTCCAATGCGGGAGCCGCCGCTCGTGCCTGGAAGCGGTCCGGACAGGCCGATGCGTCCGCGGTCGCAGTCCTGCGTGACCTGGAAGACAGCGTCGGGGTTACCGAAGAGCAGTGGGAATTTGCGGATCATCTCCTCACGGAAAATTCGGACGAGATCAAGCCTCGGAATCGCAAGGCACTGGCCCGGCGACTGGCCGAGCACGCGCCCGATGAAGTGGATCTGACCCGGCTGGGTGAACTCTACGATGAGGCCGGGATGCACCAGAAGGCCGCGGAACAGTTCGCCAAGGCGGGGTCCATCACGCGTGCCATGAGGGCCTATGAGCAGGCCGGCAACGACAAGGGTGCGGCCGAGATGCGTGGTCGCAAGCTGGAGCGCCAGGGGCAGTACCTGGACGCAGCGAAGGAGTACGAGTTTGCGGAAGCCTGGGTGATGGCGGGACAGTGCTACGAGCAGGCGGAGGAATACGAGAAGGCTGCGAAGTGCTTCGAGGCGGTTGGTGAGCCGATGCAGGCTGCCGAAGGTTATGCGGCCAATCGAAGCTGGGACCAGGCGATTCGCGTTCTCCAGGCGATCTCTCCGGATCATCCGGATCATTTCAAGTCGAGGGTGCTTCTCGGGCGTTGCTTCTACGAGATGGGCGATTACCTGCACTGCGCGGCGGCGCTGGAAAACGAGCTCATCAACAAGCCCGTGACGCGCCAGAACATGAACGATTTCTACATGATGGCCATGGCCTATGAGCAGCTGGGTCGCCTGGAAGATGCCCGTAACGTGCTCTACCGGATCCACACCGTCGACGTCATGTTCAAGGACGTATCGCACCGGATCTCCGACATTGGCTCGCGCATCTCCATGGAAATCCAGCGCGGAGATCGCATGCCGGCATCGGGCGTGCTGATGGCGGGGGAGCATGGTTCCGGTGTGGTCGGGGGAACGCCTGATCCCGGCGGCAATTCCTCACCGAACGTGACCCACCTGTCGGGCCCGGGGGGCAGCGGGCAAAGCACGCGCATCATGGACTCGTCCGACCAGATTTTCGCAGGTCGCTATCGCGTCGAAAAGGAACTGGGCCGTGGTGGAATGGGCGTGGTCTACAAGGCCCACGATACGCAGCTCGACCGGCCCGTGGCGCTCAAATTCCTGGGCACGGTGACCGACGACAGTCGCTTTCTTCGGGAAGCGCGGGTCGCGGCGAAGCTGATTCATCCGAACATCGTCGCGGTCTACGATTTCAGCGGCGCCGAGGGCCAGTCCTATATCGCGATGGAGTACATCGAGGGGCAGGGGCTCAGTGAATACCTGAAAGAGCGTGGGCAGCTCAGTCCGCGTGAATCGGTGAATATCGTCAAGCAGGTGTGCGGCGCGCTCGCGGCGATCCACGAAAGCGGCATCGTCCACCGGGATATCAAGCCCGGCAATATCCTCATGGGCAAGCACGGGATGGTAAAGCTGACCGACTTCGGCCTGGCCAAGGGCGGAGAGCTGTCCCACCAGATCACCGGTTCGGGGCTGGCCGTGGGCACGCCGGCCTACATGCCGCCGGAGCAAGTGCTGGGCAAGCAGGCCGATGAACGAACGGACATCTACGCGCTCGGACTGGTCCTCTATGAGTGCATGCTCGGCCGGGAGGTGTTCAGCGGAAGCGACGTGCTCGAACGGCAGCTCAACCAGATGCCGCCGGCACCGACGGAGGCCGGCGTCAAGTGCGTCAAGGAGTTGGACGAGATCATCCTCAAATGTATCTCGAAGTCGCCCGACGATCGCTATCAATCGGCGGAAGAACTTCGTGACGCGCTACGCAACCTTCGCCACGAATGATCCCGGCGGCCCGGTCCTGACGCTTCAGCCGTAAGCGACGCCCCCGGAGATGTACTGCTCCAGCGTCTCGATTTCGTGGTCCTTCTCGCGCAGTTTCTGCCGGACCAGTTCGCCTATACCCAGGACGCCGACGACCGTGCCGCCGTGAGTGACCGGCAGATGCCGGATGTTGTGCTTGGTCATGATCGCCAGGCAATCGTCCAGGGAATGCTCCTCGGTGACGGTCACTACCTTGGACGTCATCACTTCGGATACGGGCGTGGAGCGGGAAGTCTTCTTTTTCAGGATGATCTTCCTCGCGTAATCGCGTTCTGAAAACATCCCGACCAGGCGGTTCCGGTCGTCCAGCACGACCAGGACGCCGATATCCTTATCTGCCATGATTTCCAGCGCTTCCAGCACCTGCGCATCGGGGCCTATGTGGAAGACGACACGTCCCTTCTGATCCAGGAACTGTTTGGTGCTGCACTTTTCGACCGGCACGGAAGAAATCATGAGCTGCCCCCACGTTGAACATCGATAGCATGCCCCGTCGTTCATGAACGGATCGTCGCCGCATGGGTCCGGGTGCGATATTCAGGCTAGAAACGGCGGTAGAAGCTCTACAGGCACTTAAGGGTGCGAGGAAACTTGATCTGGATGCCCCTCAGGCCGCTTTTCTCGTGGGGTGGGTGCCGTAGGCTCGTCAACGAGGGCCTTCTTGCGTCCGGTGACCATTGCCCGCACGAGGTTTTCCCGGCTTGCCAGGCTGGATGCGACCACGCCGAGTACGTGCAGGATCACCAGCGCCAGTGTGAAATTGGCCAGCACCTCGTGGATCTCCTCCCAGAACTCCTCTCCGCCCAGTAGACCTGCGGCAGCATGCTCATGCGCTTCCTCTTCCTCGTCGTCCTCATCCGCCAGCGCCGCCGAAATCGGAATGAGACCGGCACCCGTATTGGTTGCCAGCAACGGCGCGAGCGGTCCCGCGCCTTCCTCGATCGCGTAGATGACCATGCCGGAGCCGGCCGTCCCCAGCAGACTCAGCAGCATCAGGACGATCATCAGCCCTCCCGCCGGGTTGTGGCCAAGGTATTTCGGCGGTCGACCAGCGATCAGGAGACGCAGATAGGCCAGGGCCTTTCGCGGCGAGCGCACGAAGTTTCGAAAGCGCGCCGTCGGCGGACCGACGAAGCCCCAGATGATCCGGATGGCGACGACCGCAGCGACGACGTAGCCGGCCCAGCTATGCAGTGTAAGAAACTCTTCCTCCGTGAAATAGGCGGTGAAGAAGGCAACTACGACAAGCCAATGACCGATTCGGATCAGCGGATCCCAGACCCGGACGCCCTTAATCTGCTCACTCATCGGTGTTTCTCCATTCGAGAGGTGCGTGCGATCAATTTGCGCTCGCGGGGCCACTGCTACAATTCGTCATTCGACGTACGTCCCGGGCTTTTGAGGGCGTTATGGCATTTGACGTAGACGACCAGAGGCCGATCTTTGCCGTTCTCGGACTGTTCGTTCTGATCGCGGTCCTGATCGGGCTCGATGTCGCCAACGATCTGAGAGACGGGATCGGCTGGCTGCACATCACGATCGAGTTGCTGGTCCTCCTGATTGCCGCGGGCGGCGTGCTCTTCCTGTGGGTTCAGCTGCTGGCCGCCCGGAGCGGATTGACCGAAATCCGCCGGGAAGCCGAGCAATGGCGACGCGAGAACGAGGTCCTGCTCCAGGGGCTGTCGGCGGCCATCCAGCAGCAGTTCGAGCGGTGGCAGCTCAGTGAGGCCGAGTCGGAAGTTGCCCTGCTGATGCTCAAGGGGCTCAGCCACAAGGAAATTGCCCAGCTGAGGCAGACCAGCGAGCGCACCATCCGTGAGCAGGCCCGGGCAGTCTATCGCAAGGCGCATCTGCCTGGCCGCGCCGCACTTTCGGCATTTTTCCTGGAAGACCTGTTGCTGCCGGCCCGGCCTTCTTCCGAAAACGGGCCTGTTAAATCCGCGTAAAGTCCGTTGGCTTGTGTGCCGTCCTGGGCCAGAATGAGCGGCCGCGCAAGGAACGAATCAATCCATGGTCACCGATTCCAAGCCCAGTCTGCGGGTCTCTCGTCGCTATATCCCGGCCGTCGGCCCCAAGCTTCGCCGGCTGCTGTACGTCGTGTTCGGGCTGTTCGCACTGCTGACGGTCAATGCCGCCTACCTGGGCATGATTTCGCTGGCCGAGTGGTTCAGCGGGGAGACGTACCAGGACTACTTCTACCAGGTGATGTTCCTGGTCCACCTGGCATTGGGCCTGCTTATCATCTTGCCGGTGATCATCTACGGGGCGATCCACATCAGCAATGCCCATGACCGGCCCAATCGCCGCGCGGTGAAGGTGGGTTATGCGCTGTTCGTGACGGCGCTGCTGCTGCTGGTCTCCGGCCTGGTGCTGACCCGGGGTCTGCCCTTCCTTGAGATCCGCCAGCCGACGGCCCGTTCCGTCGCCTACTGGCTGCATGTGGTCACGCCGCTGGTCGCGGCCTGGCTGTTCGTTCTTCATCGGTTGGCCGGCAAACGGATCAACTGGCGTTTTGGCGGGGCCGTTGCGGCGGCTGCGCTCGGCTTTGCCGCGGTGATGCTGGTTCTCCAGGCCCAGGACCCGCGGCGCTGGAACGAGGCCGGTCCGGCGAGTGGGGAGCAGTATTTCTTCCCGTCGCTGGCGCGCACGGCCACCGGTAACTTCATCCCGGCCGACGTGCTGATGATGGACGGCTACTGCAAGGAGTGTCATGCGGACACTCACGAGAAGTGGTCCCACAGCGTCCACCGGTTTGCCTCCTTCAACAATCCGGCCTACTTGTTCTCGGTACGCAACACTCGCGAATTTGCCATGGAGCGTGACGGAACGGTCCAGGCGGCCCGATTCTGCGCCGGCTGCCATGACCTGGTTCCGTTTTTCAGCGGAGCCTTCGACGACCCGGACTTCGACGACGTCAATCACCCCACCGCCCAGGCCGGAATCACCTGTACCGGCTGCCACGCGATCACCAACGTGAACAGCCCGCGCGGCAACTCCGACTACACTATCGAGGAACCCCTGCATTATCCCTTTGCACGCAGCGATCAACCGGCGCTGCAGTGGATCAACCGCCTGCTGGTCAAGGCCAAGCCGGAGTTCCACAAGAAGACCTTCCTCAAGCCGCTCCACCGGACTCCCGAGTTCTGCGGCACCTGCCACAAGGTCCACCTGGCCGAGGAATTCAACGGCTACAAGTGGTTGCGCGGCCAGAATCATTACGACACCTATCACCTGAGCGGCGTGTCGGGCCACGGCATCACCAGTTTCTACTATCCGCCCAAGGCGCAGCACGACTGCAATGGTTGCCACATGCCGACCCACCCGTCGGATGATTTCGGCGCGCAGCCCGTGGATGGGGTGCTGCAGGTGCACGATCACCAGTTTCCGTCCGCCAACACGGCGATTCCGCACCTGCTGGACATGCCCGGATGGGTCAACGATGCGCACCGGGACATCCTCGAGGGATCTCTGCGCGTCGACATCTTCGGTGTTCGCAGGGGAGGGCAGATCGACGGGGAACTTATTGCTCCGCTGGGCCCTGAGGTGCCGGTCCTGGAGCCGGGCCAGGCCTACCTCGTGGAGGTGGTGCTCCGGACCTTGACCCTCGGCCATCCCTTCACCCAGGGGACCGCGGATTCCAACGAGGTCTGGGTCGATGTGACCGCAACCAGCGGCGGCGAGGTGATCGGGCGCAGCGGCGGTATGGACCCGCGGGACGGCGCGGTCGATCCCTGGTCCCATTTCGTGAACGCCTATGTGATCGACCGCGAGGGCAACCGGATCGATCGCCGTAATCCGGAGGACATCTTCGTACCCCTGTACAACCACCAGATCCCGCCCGGCGCCGCGGATGTCGTTCACTACCTGCTGCGCGTGCCCGAAGATGCCGGATCGACAGTGGAATTGGACGTGCGGCTGCAATACCGCAAGTTCGATACCCGCTATATGCGGCTCTTCCAGGGCGAAGGCTTCACCTTCAACGACCTGCCGATCACGACGATTGCGGCCGACCGGATCGAGTTTCCGGTCGGCAGCACGACGGTATCGGCGCCCGGCCGAGTGGTCGACATCCCGGAGTGGCAGCGCTGGAACGACTTCGGAATCGGGCTGCTGCGCAAGGCCGGACTCGGTCAGCTTCGCCAGGCGGAGGAGGCATTTGCCCGGGTGGAGGCACTGGGAAGGCCTGACGGGCCGCTGAACCTTGCCCGCGTCTACCTCCGCGAGGGACGTCTGCGGGACGCGGTGGACGCGCTTCGCCGGGCCGCGGACCACGATCCGCCGGCCTATCCCTGGTCGGTGGCCTATTTCACGGCCACGGTGAATGCCCAGAACGGTTACCTGGACGAGGCCCTGGAAGGCTACCGCCAGGTCCTCGGCACGCGTTTTCAGGAGGCCCGCGAACGGGAGTTCGACTTCAGCCAGGACTATCGCCTGCTGAACCAGTACGCCCGAACCTTGTTCGAGCGTTCCAACCTGGAGACCCCGGGGTCGCCCGGCGCGACGGACTACCTGGAGCAAGCGGCGGAGAGCTACCAACGGTCCCTGGCCCTGGACCCGGAAAACGCCGAGGCCCACTACGGCCTGGCGCAGGTTTACGCTCGCCTGGGGGATGCCGCCTCGGAGCACCGGCACCGCGCCCTGCACGGCAAGTACCGGGTGGACGACAATGCCCGCGACCGGGCCGTTGCCTTGGCGCGCACGAAGGACCCCGCGGCCGATCACGCGGCTGATGCGGTCGTGCTCTACGACCTCCAGCGTGACGGCGCCTACGAACTGCAATCGACACGGGAAATGGTCCAGAGATGAGCAAGGATCCCAGGGAAGAGGAACTGCTGGCCTCCGAGGTCGGCTACGAGGACGAGGTCCCGGAAGACGATACGATCATCGGCCAGGCCCTCAAGTGGTCGCTGATCGTGATCGGGGCTGCGGCCCTGTTGCTGGGCGCCATGTGGCTGGTTCTGAAGCGAGAGCCCGTACCGGAGGTGGTGACCGAGGCCGAGCCTGCGCGGGCCGAGAGTGTCCCGACGGCCATCGACGTGCAGCCGCCTGCGGTCCCGTTCACGAACGTCACCCGCGAGGCCGGTATCGACTTCGTTCACGAAAACGGGGCCTACGGGGAACGCCTGCTCCCGGAAACCATGGGTGGCGGCGTGGCCTTCCTGGACTACGATTCGGACGGGTGGCCGGACCTCCTGTTCGTCAATTCCGGCCACTGGCCCTGGCGTGACAGCGGCGGAACGACACCGCAGTTGGCGCTGTATCGCAACCTTGGCGACGGGCGCTTCGGGGACATGACCGAAGCCGCGCAGGTGGGCGGCGAGGGCAGTTACGGGATGGGTGTCGCGGTCGCCGACTACGACGGTGACGGGCACAGCGATATCTTTGTCTCCGCGGTTGGTGCGAACCGGCTGTTGCGCAATACGGGCGCCGGGACATTCGAGGACGTGACCGGCTCGGCCGGCGTTGCAGGCAGCGACGACTCCTGGAGCACCAGCGCCGCGTTCTTCGACTACGACGGGGATGGCGACCTGGATCTGTTCGTCTGCAATTACGTGGAATGGTCCCGTGACATCGACATCGCCGTGGATTACCGCCTTACCGGCATCGGACGCGCCTACGGCCCTCCGACCAACTACGCGGGCACCTTTTCCTACCTTTACCGCAACGATGGAGACGGGACCTTCGAGGACGTCAGCGCCGAGGCCGGAATCCAGGTCGTCAATCCGGCAACCGGGTTGCCGGCCGGGAAAGCCCTGGCCGTGCTGCCCGTGGATCTCAATGATGACGGGCATCTCGACCTGGTGGTCGCCAACGACACGGTGCAGAATTTCCTGTTCATCAACCGCGGCGACGGCTCCTTCGAGGAGTCGGGGATGGTCGCCGGCATCGCCTTCGACAACACGGGCAGCGCAACCGGGGCCATGGGCATCGACGCCGCGCCCTATCGCGACCGTGAGATTGCGGTCGCGGTCGGCAACTTCTCCAACGAGATGACCTCGTTCTACGTCAGCCAGGCCGGGCTGCCCCAGTTCACCGACCATTCGATGATTGCCGGGATCGGCCCGGAGAGTCGGCAGGCTCTGAGCTTTGGCCTGTTCTTCTTCGACTACGACCTGGATGGCCGGATCGACCTGCTGCAGACCAACGGCCACGTGGAGGACGAGATCAACGTCGTCCAGCCCAGTCAGCACTACGAGCAACCCACCCAGCTGTTCTGGCAGTGCGGCCCGGACTGTCAACGCACCTTCATGCACGTGCCGCTGGACCAGACCGGAGACCTGTCCCAGCCGGTCGTCGGTCGCGGCGCCGCATTTGCCGATTTCGATTCGGATGGCGACCTGGACGTGGTGATCACCCAGGTGGATCGCCCGCCGCTGCTGTTGCGCAACGACCAGGCCCTGGGTCACCATTGGCTGCGGGTCAAAGTGCACGGCAGCGGTGCGAATCCGGATGCGATTGGCGCACGGGTCGTCGCGACGGTCAATGGCGTTGAGCAATGGCGAACGGTGATGCCCGCGCGCAGCTATCTGTCACAGGTGGAATTGCCGGTCACCTTCGGGCTTGGCGAGGCGGCCCGGGTGGAGCGCCTGGAAGTCACCTGGCCCGATGGGCATCGGCAGGTGCTGGAAAACGTGGCTGTCGACCAGCGACTCGAGGTCGGGCCGCCTGAAGGAGACGTACCATGATCCGCTTCCTGTTCGCCGCGACAGTGCTTGTAGCCACATCCGCCGCGCATGCGGCACCGGAAGAGATTGCCACGGCGGCCCTGAAACCCGAGACGCGGTCGCTCATCATTCGCGAGATGCAGGCCATCGCTGCAGCCATGGGGCGAATCCACACTGCCCTGGTGACCGGAGATCACCCGGTTGTTGCACAGGAAGCGGAGAAGATCCACGCCAGCTTTGTTCTGTCAGGAGAGCTGACCGGGGCCCAGCGCCATGAGATCCACACGCGTCTGCCCGCCGGGTTCATCGCTCGCGACAAGGCATTCCACCAGTTGGCTTCGCGCCTGGCGGCCGCCGGAACAGACGAAGACCCGGAACTGGAACGGTTCTGGTACGAGGAGATGACCCGCGCCTGCCAGGAGTGCCACGCGCGCCACGCCGCCGGCCGGTTTCCAGGACTGGGTTCGCCGGACTCGTAGGAGCGGCGCCCTCGCCGCGAAATTTCGCGATCAGGGGATCGCTCCAACGCCGATGGGCAGCATCCTGCTACGGATCAAACCGGTAACCCAGCCCCCGAACGGTGACGATGTGGCGGGGCGCATCGGGCGTCTCCTCCAGCGCGCGGCGCAGCCAGGCGATATGCAAATCGACGGTTCGGGTAGAGGGTGTCGAGCTCTAACCCCACACCTCCTGAAGGAGCTGTTCGCGGGTCAGCGTCTCCCCGGCGTGTTCTACCAGGTACTCCAGCAGCCGGAACATGCGGGCGGACATCTCGACCGGCTCGCCGTGAAGAGTTGCGCTGGTCGCTGCGAAATCCACTTTTGCCGCCCCGAAGGTCACCAGCCGCCGCCCACCGGGAACGCGCCGCAGCAGGGCCTCCACGCGGGCCAGCAGTTCACGCATCTCGAAAGGTTTCAGCAGGTAGTCGTCCGCGCCCAGTTCCAGGCCCCGGACCCGGTCGTCGACCTCGCCGCGGGCAGTCAGCATGAGAATGGGCGTCCGAATGCCCTTGCGGCGCAAACGCCGGCACACCTGGAAGCCGTCCTGGCCCGGGAGCATGACATCCAGCAGGATAAGATCGAACTGGCCTCCGGCCGCCGCACGCTCCGCACCGAAGCCGTCTCCCGCGGTTTCCACTTCGTAGCCTTCGGCGCACAGCCGGTCTTCCAGCGTCATCTGCAGCCCGGGCTCGTCCTCGACGATCAGGATGCGTCGCGCGTCACTCATTGGTCGTGTCCCGGCCCACCGGCAGATAGAGGATGAGCCGTACCTTGC
>JAWVZU010000012.1:0-32434 GCA_033722075.1 Lysobacterales bacterium | reverse complement strand
GGTGCCTGCATCCGCATTAACCCAGACGTTGACAGTGCCCGCGGAGCTCCAGTCGATCTCTACGGAATTCCAGGCGCCAACATTAACCGGGATCGCGGCGGAAGCTGCACCGCTCGCAATGTCAGTCACAGTGATCGTGCCATTGTCATAGGTGACGGTGTAGGTCGCAGTGCCCGTGCCGTTATCGGTGGCGTAGGTCTGATAGATATCGGCGCTGCCGGTCCCGGTGGGCCGGAAGAAGAAGCGCGAAATCATCCGGGCCTCGTCAGCAGGTGACGGGTCTCCGACGTTGCCCGATGTGACCTGCATGGCGCAGGTGCCCGAGTAACGCGCGAAGTTATTGGTCTCATTGGGATTGGGTCCACCCGCTACGGCGTCACCGATCCCATCCTGCAGCAGCCACGCCGTCAGCACGCACGCCTGCGCGATCGATGCGCTGCCCACAAGTAAAACGGCAGTCACAATTTTCAGCCAGGTTTTCTTACTCATCAGCTTGTCCCAGTCATGTGTTTAGACGCATTGCATGGCAGCGCCCGAAGCGCGCCCTCATGTTAAATAGCGCAATCGCCGGTGATTTTGTATCACGGGTGTCGCTCTTTCACGGATAGTGGCACAATTCGCGCCGTGGAATCCGCAATTGTCAAACCGTATAGCAAAGCTGCGGCCGCCCGCAAGCTTGTGGCGCTGATCCCGGCCCGCGACGAAGGTCCGACCGTGGCGTCAGTCGTCCGTGACGTGCGTCGGCACCTCAACTGCCCGGTTGTGGTCATCGATGATGGAAGCAGCGACGACACCGGCGAGGAGGCCCGATCGGCCGGTGCGACCGTCCTGACCCTGCCGTTCAGCCTCGGCGCCTGGGGCGCGGCCCAGGCGGGCATTCGCTACGCCGCCTCCGCCGGCTACGAAGTGGTCGTCACCCTGGACGCCGATGGCCAGCATCATGCGGAATCGATCCCTGCCCTGGTACACGGGCTGAATCTCGCCGATGTCGTCATCGGCGCTTGCCCCGAGCGCCTGAGCTGGGCAAAACACCTCGCCTGGGCCTACTTCCGATGGCTGACGGGCCTCGATATCCAGGATTTCACCTCCGGCCTGCGGATCTACAACCGGCGAGCCATCGAACTATTGGCGGAACGCCATGCGAGCCTGTTGGACTACCAGGACGTGGGCGTGTTGATGCTGCTAAGCCGTCGCGGGCTACGAATCTGCGAGAGACCGGTCGCCATGTCGCAGCGTCAGGCCGGGCACTCGCGCGTGTTCAGTTCCTGGTTCGCGGTCAGTCGCTATATGCTGCAAACCACCGTCCTGTGCATCGCCCGGATCGGGAACGGGAACGGCGGTCGCAGGCGGGCGTCGCTGGCCTCATGAATTACCAGATCACCACCGCGATCATCGGACTGCTCATCGCTTCGACGATCCTCTACCTGGTGCGCCGCGACCATCTGCATGGACCTTACGCCTATTGGTGGCTGCTGGTCGCACTCGCGACAGTGGTCCTCGGCGCCCGCCCGAGCCTCATCGACTTCTTCGCTGATCTGGTCGGCATCAACTATGCGCCGACCCTGTTGTTTGCAGTGGTCATCGGCATGATGCTCATCAAGATGCTGAAGGGCGATATCGAAAGATCCCGCCATGAGCGCAAGATCCGCCGACTCGCCCAGCACCTGGCCATTCTCGACGAAGAGAACCAGCGCCTGCGGACTGAACTTCAGGCGCACGAGACCCAGGGCCGGCATCGCACCGCCTCGCGCTGACACCTGCACTCGGATGCGGGTACTCCATATAGGCAAGTACTATCCCCCGTACGCCGGAGGCATCGAGGCCTTCAGCGCGGATCTCGTCAATGCGTTGCGGCGCCAGGGCGTGGCTTGCCGCGTGATAGCTCACGCGTCGCCCGCCGACCTCGACGAGGAGACTGCGGATGTCGTTCGTGTTCCGGTCCTGACCGAATTCCTGTTTACCCCGCTGAGCCCGGGATTCCGGCGCGCACTTCGCGACGGAATTCGAAATTTCCGACCCGATCTGCTCCACATCCACGTTCCCAACCCTTCGGCGCTGTGGCTTCTGACGTTGCCCGAGGCGCGCACCATTCCCTGGGTCCTTCACTGGCACTCGGACATCGTGGCCTCGGAACTGCAGCGCAAGCTGCGCCTGACCTATCCTCTCTATCGCCCGCTGGAGACACGGCTGTTGCGAAACAGTCGCGCGGTGATCGCGACCTCCCACGATTACCTGGAAAGCTCCACCGCGCTGCGACCGTGGCGCGACAAGACCCACGTCATTCCGCTTGGGCTGGATCCCGGACGCCTCACGGTCGAAGGCGGCGCAGACACGGGCGACGCATGGCCCGCCGGCAAGCTTCGGGTTCTGGCACTCGGTAGGCTGACCTATTACAAGGGCTTTCAGGTGCTCATTCGCGCCGTCGCCAAGGTCCCGGACGTATGCCTGCTCATCGCCGGGGACGGGCACATGCGAGCCGAACTCGAGGCGGTGATCAGGACCACCGGGACCGGTGACCGGGTTCGCATCGTCGCCGGGCTGGATGATGCGGCCCGCGATCGCCTCCTCGCGACCTGCGATCTGCTGTGCCAACCCTCGCTCGAGCGAACGGAAGCGTTCGGCATTGTGCTGCTGGAAGCGATGGCATTCGGCAAGCCGGTGGTTGCGAGCGCAATCGAGGGGTCCGGCGCCCCCTGGGTGGTCAGGACCGCGAGGCACGGTCGGCTGATCGCGCCCGGTGACTCGGAGGTGTTGTCCCGGACGCTGGCGGAATTACGGGACAGCGATCAGCTTCGAGCAGAACTCGGCGCGCGGGGCCAAGCGGCCCTGGAGGCCCATTTCCACATCGATCGGACCGCGGAAGCCGTGCGCGAACTCTACGCCTCCCTCTCGCCCGATGCGGCCGCCGAATCCAGGTGAAGCATGACCAGCCAGAAGGCTGCGGGAAACAGGTGCAATGTCAGCCGATTGGAAGCCGTCAGGTTTTCGGCCCAGATGCCGGCCGGAGTGAAGTTGAACAGGACGAACAGAAAGGCGGCCCCGAGGACCAGCACCGCATAACAGAGCCGGTAGCGGGGAGTACCAAAGCCCGACGCCAGGCCAATGAGCGCTCCGATTCCGGTCAGCACCCCCAGCACATGCCAGTTCGGGAGCACCAGGAGCGCCTGGGCAAACGGCGCCAGGCGATTGGTGAAGGCAAGTTCGAAACGGCCGATGTACGGTAGATCGATGAGTTCCGGACTGAAAACCCAGGGTCGACCGCCCAACGCCATTTCGATCCCGCCAAGAGCCCACCAGCCGGTCGCAAGCACCAGAGCGGCGGCCAGCCCGCCAAGGGCCACCCGGCGCGACGGGAGCGCGAAAACCACCGCAGCACCGATGATCCCGGCCCAGATCAGTCCCTCGACCTTGATGCCGATCAGCATGGCCAGCATCACGAGGCCGAGGACAAGCACCCCGGCCCGGCGCTGGTCCAGCCAGACCGCAAAAACACCACAGGCCAGGAGCACCACGGTGCCGGTCCACAGGTCCATGTACCCGGGCAATACCATGTGCATGGCGATGAACGGCGCGGTCACCAGTAGCGCGGTCACGATCCCGGCAAACCCTGCCGACCGACCGTTCAGTCGCAGCAGTCCGTAGCTGCCAGCCATCAGGCTGAGCCAGACGGGAATCCAAGGCAGGTGGACGAGGTGCTCGTTCCAGGAACCCACCCAGCGAGCCTGCCAGAGCACATAGCGGCCGATCAGCTCGGGGTAATGCCAGGCGGGGGTGCCATGGACCAGCGGATCCGACGCGGCCAGCCATGCGGGAAAGCCCACGAATTCGATGCCGGAGCCCGCCCCGAACCAGGTTTTCGGCTTGACGGACCAGACGGTCCAGGCGTCCCAGCCGAGCAGAGGTCGCTGCAAGACCTCGACAACGGCCAGCCCCACGGTCGGCAGGGCCAGCAACGTCAGCGTGATCACCAACCACCGCGCGTCACCGCCCGGCGCATCACTTTGCCACGGGCGACGCGCAAGACCGAAGGCTGAAGCCAGGATGAGGCCCCCCTGAGCCCAGAGATAATCGTTGGGCGACCCCGCGGCCAGGGTCATGATTGCCCCGACCAGGGCCGCCCCGACCAGGAAGCCACAAGCAAGGGTTGTCGACGCGAAACCGGGGCGCTCCCGCAACGCAAACGGCAACAGACCTGCGCACAGCAGCGAACCAGCCAGCCAGGTGACCCCGATACCCCACAGCGCACCCCACATGCCGCTCACTCGAGTACCTCCACGAGTGCGCCGCGAGCGGACTCCAGGCTGACCCGAACTCGGTGGCGTTCGGGGCCTTTGCCCAGCCAGCCGCGCCGGGCCTGCTCGAGACCCTCCGGATCGTCGACCAGCACGATCAAGTCTCCGGCGACCAGTCTTCCTGGGGCAGCCAGCTCAGGATAGACGTTCAACGGGCGAAGGTGATATGCGGTGCGCAACCGGCTGACCTGATCCGGTCCCCCGACCTGAATCCGGCGCTGCGACTCGGGCCCGACGGCCTTCCTGACCTGGTCGGCGAGACGAGCCAGTTCACCGTCGTACTGCCGGTACTGGCGCTCGGAAGCGGACAGGTCGCCGAAAATGCGTGATGTCGCCTGGGTCTGCCAGGCGAGGCTGTCCAGCCAGTGCACATGCGCGATGAGGCCGATCATCAGCGCCCAGGCAAGGGCGCCATGCAACAGGTGCCGCCTACCGCCGCCCCGCAACACCCAGGCCACTCCCGGCAAACCGAGCACCCACAGTCCAAGCAACGCGACGTTCAGGCGATGGTGCTCAAGAAGTCCCAGATGGACGCCGAGGGTGTTCAGGGAGCGATGATTCCAGGGGTCCGCGCCGGCCCAGGCGGTTCGCAATGCATCGAGGCGTGCAAGCCGACGGTCAGGAATCAAGGCCACCTGGCTGATGCTTAGCGGTCGATCCAACGCCACGGGAACGCCCGCCGGTTCCTGGGGATACAGATAGAGAGCCAGCTCGATCACGTTGCCGGACCACCCGGGTGCGTGTGGCAGAAAATAGGTCTGGGCGCGTCCCCGGGGAACCTGCAAGCGGGTGAAGGTCGCAGCCTGCTCTGTTTCCGTTCGCCATGCGACCATCAGCACATAGTTGGGCGGAAAACCGTCGATCCGGGTGCGCAACAGTGGCAGTTGTTCTGCCCCTACCACCGGCTCCAGCGCGCATACCACCAGCGCCGCGCCGCTTTCATCCAGCTCGGTCAGCTCGAAGGAGGCCGAGCCACCCTGCCCCGAACCGATGGCCGCCATGAGATCCGGCACGCAATCTCTAGTCCCGCTCGCCGGTGGCGACGCCAAGGGGCCATCGGCGCTGACCAGCAGCACCAGGAAACCGAACCAGAGCAACAACGTAAGGGTGGCGACAACTGCGAGATTCCGGAGCTCCCTGCGGGTGAACATCCGGGACGTCGTTGCCGAGGGGTGCATGTCAGAATCTACGTTCCAGGCCGGCCAACTCGTCGGCGCTGAAGCCGGCCCGCCGGCGTGCCGGATGATTGAGCGGTGGGCGGACGGCAGCGAATTCCCGGTCGATGAGCTCGAGAAAGACCTTGTCCGGGTCACCGGCTCCATTGCGGTCGCACAAGTAGTGAAACCAGCGCGTACCGATTTCGACGTGCCGTTCTTCCTCGCGCAGGATGACCCGCAGGATGTCCGCGGTCGCTTCGTCACCCGCACCGTCCAGGCGGGCGATCATGCCGGGGCTGACATCGAGTCCGCGAGCTTCCAGCACGCGAGGGACCAGCGCCATCCGGGTCATCCCGCAATGGGCGGTCTTGAGCGCCATTTCCCAGAGGCCGTTGTGGGCCGGAAAGTCGCCGTAACGGTAGCCGAGTTGCAGCAGTCGATCGGCGAGCAGGCGGAAGTGCCGCGCCTCGTCGACCGCTACGCTCAGCCAGTCGGCGTAGAACGCCTGCGGCAATCCGGCGAAACGATAGACCGCATCCAGGGCCAGGTTGATCGCATTGAATTCGATGTGGGCCACCGCATGCACCAGGCAGGCCCGACCCCGTGCACTGCCCAGGCCCCGCTTCTCCAGGCGGCCGGGGGCGACGAGGCGTGGGCGATCCGGCCGGCCCGGAATGGTCACGAGCCGGCTCTCCGCAGGATGGGCACAGGGCAGCACGCCGGCGCTGAACCGGTGCATGAGGTCCGTCACGCGACGTGCCTTCTCCTCGGGATCCCGAGCCATCAGGGTCCCGAGGGCCTCAGCCTGGAGGCTGGGCGAGTTCAAACCCGGCCGATCTCCTCGATCAGTGCGTCGGCAAAGCCCGAGGTGGACACTTCCGTTGCGCCGTCCATCTGCCGGGCAAAATCGTAGGTCACGATCTTGTTGCGGATGACCGTCGGGTAGGCCTTGTTGATCACGTCGGCGACCTCGTTCCAGCCGATATGTTCGAACATCATGACGCCGGAGAGCAGCAAGGAACTCGGATTGACCTTGTCCTGGCCGGCATATTTCGGCGCGGTGCCGTGGGTTGCCTCGAACACGGCCACATGATCGGCAATATTGGCGCCCGGGGCGATTCCGATACCCCCCACCTCAGCGGCCGCCGAGTCGGACAGATAGTCTCCATTGAGGTTCATGGTCGCCAGGACGTCGAATTCGGCCGGCCGCAGCTGCAGGAGCTGGAACATGATGTCCGCAATCCGGTCCCTGATGACGATCTTTCCTTCCGGTCGTTCGCCATCGTATTGGTCCCACAATTCGTCCTCGGTGATGGTCTGCTCGGGAAATTCCTCGCGGGCCACCTCGTAGCCCCACTTGCGGAAGGCGCCTTCCGTGTACTTCATGATGTTGCCCTTGTGCACCAGGGTCACGCTCTCCTTGCCCCGGTCGATGGCATAACGGATGGCCTTTCTGACCAGGCGCTTGCTGCCGAATGCGCTGACCGGCTTCACGCCCAGTCCGGCGCCCTCGAAGAAATTGACCCCCATCTCCTCCCGCAGGAACCGGGCCAGCTTTTCGTTCTCCTCGGTGCCCGACTCGTACTCGATGCCCGAGTACACGTCCTCGGTGTTCTCCCGGAAGATGACCACGTCGACCTCCTCCGGCTTGCGCAGCGGTGACGGCACGCCGTCGTAATAGCGCACCGGGCGCACGCAGGCATAGAGGTCCAGGGTCTGGCGCAGGGATACGTTGAGTGACCGGAATCCACCGCCGACTGGCGTCGTAAGCGGCCCCTTGATCGCGACGATCAGGTCGCGGATTGCGTCCAGGGTTTCACTCGGGAAATAGTCGCCGTCATAGATCCCGGCGGCCTTCTCGCCCAGGAACAACTCGGCCCAATGCACCTTGCGACGATCCCCATAGGCCTTGGCCACCGCCGCGTCCCACACCCGCAGACAGGCCGCGGTAATGTCGGGACCGATCCCGTCCCCTTCCACGTAGCCCAGGATGGGGTTGTCCGGAACGACCAGCTGATCGTCCTGGACCCGGATCTTCTCGCCGGACTCCGGATACCGGATATTCTGGTATTGCATGCGCCGAATTCTCCCTTTTTAGCTTCGGTTCGTTGATTGTTCAGGCGGTAACGCGCTCGGCCGATCGGGCTGCCTTTGCCTCGTCGGAGCGCTCCAGTTCCAGGCTGCGCAGGTAGGCGTCCGATACGTCGGTGACGTAGGTACCGGAAAAACAGGACGTGTCGAATCCGGTCACCGCCGGGTTGCCCTCTGCGCAGGCCGCGATGAGATCCTCGAGGTCCTGGTAGATCAGCCAGTCCGCGCCCAGTTCCTCCTGGATCTGGTCCACGCTTCGATCGTGCGCGACGAGTTCCTGCGCCACCGGCATGTCGATGCCGTAGACATTGGCATGGCGGACCGGGGGCGCGGCCGATGCGAAATAGACCTTCCGCGCCCCGGCGTCCCGGGCCATCTGGATGATCTGCTTGGAGGTCGTTCCGCGAACGATCGAATCGTCGATCAGCAGCACATTCTTGTTGCGGAATTCCAGGTCGACCACGTTCAGCTTGCGGCGGACGGACTTCGCCCGCTCTCCCTGTCCCGGCATGATGAAGGTCCGGCCGATATAGCGGTTCTTGATGAACCCCTCGCGATACTTCACGCCCAGCCGATGGGCCATCGGAATGGCCGCCGTCCGGCTGGTGTCCGGCACCGGTATCACCACGTCGATATCGTGTTCGGGGCGCGTCTCCAGGATCTTCCGGGCGAGTTTTTCCCCCATCCGCAGGCGCGCCTTGTAGACCGAGATGTCATCCAGCATCGAGTCGGGTCGCGCGAAATAGACGAGTTCGAAGATGCACGGGTTCAACATTGCATGGTCGCAGCACTGGCGCGCGTGGACCGTCCCTTCCGAACTGATGAACACGGCCTCGCCCGGGAGAACATCCCGAACCAGCTCGAAGCCCAGGACATCCAGCGCCACGCTTTCCGACGCCAGCATGTATTCGGTGCCGGACGACGTTTCCCGGCGGCCGTAGACCAGCGGTCGGATCCCGTTCGGATCACGTATGCCCAGGATCCCATAGCCCGGAAACAACGCCACGGTCGCATAGCCGCCGTTGAGTCGCGCGTGCACGTTCCGCACCGCCGTAAACAGGTGTTCGGGGGTGAGCCGCATGTCGCTCTGGACCTGCAGTTCGTGGGCCAGCACGTTCAGCAGCACTTCCGAATCGGAGTCGGTATTCAGGTGCCGCCGATCGGACAGGAACAGCTCGCGCCGCAGCTGACCGGCGTTGACCACGTTGCCGTTGTGCGCGACGGCGATGCCGAAGGGCGAATTGACGTAGAGCGGCTGGGCCTCGTCACTGCTGTCGCAGCCGGCGGTCGGGTAGCGGCAATGGCCTATCCCCATGCTGCCGCGGAGCTTGACCATGTGCTCGACCTCGAACACGTCGCGGACCAGTCCGTTCGCCTTGTGCAGCTGCAGTCGATCACCGGCACAGGTGGCCATCCCGGCGGCGTCCTGTCCCCGGTGCTGCAGCACGGTAAGCGCCTCGTAGATCTGGGTGGCGACTTCCGAGCTGCCGACGATGCCAACGATTCCACACATAAGTCAGATTGCCAGTGTCAGTCGAGGTAAACGCCCACTATGGCGATGCCCCGGTCAAACCTCAAGAGGTCGAAGGCTCCGACCCGGAAGCCCCAAAGTCGAGATAGCTGCGGACCTCCGGCGGCATGTAGGTCTCGGCCCATTCCGCCAGAATCTGGAAGCGCGGTATCAACACCGACTCCTGCCACCAGGGATCTCTCGGGAACGGGGTCAGGCCGGCGACCATGACGATTGCGGTCACCATGACCAGCGCGCGAAGCATGCCGAAGAACATGCCGAGGAAGCGATCCGTGCCGGTGAGGCCGGTCGTTTCGACGAGCTTGTCCACCGCAAGTCCGGCGATGGCGCCCAGCAGCAAAGTGACCAGGAACAACACGGCGAAAGCAATGGCGAGCCGCGCCGACGGCACGCCGAAACCGTCCCCGAGCATCCGGGCACCGTCGTCGGCAAACTGGAATGCCACCCAGAAGGCGGCCAGCCAGATTGCCAGGGCCGTAACCTCCCGGATAAGGCCGCGAAACAGGCTGATGACCACCGAGACGATGATGACGGCAACGATGATGTAATCGACCCAGATCATGGATGACTCACAACCAGCCCATTGAGGTTCATGTCCTGCCGCAGCCGGTCCTGCAGCGCTTCCGCGTCGGCCCGCCTGATCTCCGGACCGACCCGCACCCGGTAACGAACTACCCCGTCGACGTCGATCCGGTCACTATGAGCAACGAATCCTGCCTCGCGCAGCTCGTCCCGCAGCGCCTCGGCATTGTCCTGCTCGGAGAAGCTCCCGACCTGGACCATCCAGCCGCTGGCCGTCTCGGTCGGCTCCGGCGTCGCCGCCCCCGCCGCATCGATCAGCTGGAGCGAAATTTCGATATCCGGAAACTCGCGCCCCAGGCGATCCGCAGCATCGGCCGCAGCGTCGCGTGAGGGCCATGGCCCCATCCGCACGCGCTGCAAGGTCCGGCCACTCACGGCTACCGGTTCACTGTAGGCCTCGAAGCCGGCGTCGCCCAGCCTCCGGACCAGGGACCGGGCGTTGTCCATCTTTCCGAACATCCCGAGCTGGAGCCCCCAGCCGCTGGCCGCCACGGGCTGAGGATCCTCCGGCCTCGAGACCACATCATCGCTGCGTTGCGATGGTCTTTCCTGCTCCGTCGGGGCCGGCGTCGGCTGCGGCAAGCTGGTCACACTGCCGGGATCCGTGTTCCGTTCGACGACGATCGGTTCGGCTTCCGGCGTCTCCTCCTCGAGACCGGGCTGCAACGGCAGCTTGCGGGTCTCGATGCGTCCCTCCGGCGGCTCAGGAATGCGTGCACCTTCCCCCTGGCGGTCGGCCGATCCGTCCAGCAGCATGGGGATGAAGATCACCCCGAGCACGACGAGAACCACCGCGCCAACCAGACGTTGTTTGAGTGCCAGATCCATGCGGCTAGCCTAGCCTATCCCCTGCTCGGCCCCAAGTATCTCGGCGACCGTGAGAAACGACCCACAGCCGACTATCGTATCGGCCGGACTCGCGCTCTCGAGAGCCGCCTCCCAGCCTGCCAGCGCGCTCGCGTAGACGCCGCCCACCTGTTCTGCGGGAAGCCGCTTCGCCAGGGCCTCGGCGAGAAGTCCTCGCGATCCGCTGGTGGTGCAAGGATACCAGCGGTTTACGACCGGCGTCAGGGCTTCCAGGTAGGCTCCATGGTCCTTGTCCTTCAGCATGCCTACGACCGCGTGGACCCGACCGGACACGGTGCCCAGGCGGTCGGCGAGAACCAGGCCGGCAGCCGCATTGTGGCTGACATCCACCAACCTCAGTGGGCGCTGACCGATCACCTGTTGACGACCCGCGACCTGCATGGACGATAGTGCGCCAACAACCCCCGCATGGTCCAGTTCCGGGCCAAGCAGGCCATCCAGCAGGGCGAGGCAACCCGCGGCGTTGCCGATCTGCGCGCGCAGGGCTGGAAGAGGCAGATGATCAAGCATGCGCTGGCTTCCCTCGTAGCGCCAGTCGGTGGAACGCACCACTACGCCAAAATCCATGCCGCGCTCGAGGTAGACGGCACCAACTTCTTCCGCATGACGCCGGATCGATTCCGGTGGGTCCGGATCGGCGCACACCGCCAACCGACCGGCGCGGAAGATGCCGGCTTTTTCCCGTCCGATCGCATCGCGGGATCCACCCAGCCATTCCTGATGGTCGAGCGCAATCGAGGTCACCAGCGCCGCATCCGCATCCACGACATTGACCGCATCGAGGCGACCCCCGAGACCCACTTCCAGCACGGCCACGTCCACCTTCGCCTGCCGGAACGCCCAGAGCGCCGCCAGGGTGCCATACTCGAAATAGGTTAGCGCGAGTCCCTCCCGTGCCTGCTCCACAGCATCGAAGGCGCGGCACAGGGCAGCGTCGGAAATCGGCTCGCCCCCGATGCCGATGCGCTCGTTGTAGCGCAGGAGGTGGGGCGAGGTATAGGTTGCGACCGAAAAGCCGAGGCTGGCCATCGCGGATGCCAGAAAGGCAACACTGGAGCCCTTGCCATTGGTCCCGGCGACGGAAATGATCCGTTCGGCCGGCCGGCAGACGCCCATTCGCTCGGCAACGTGCGCCACGCGTTCCAGGCCGAGCTCGATCTCGGAGGAATGCAGCTTTTCCTGCCAGGAAAGCCAATCGGAGACGCTGCTCCCACCGACCGGAGGGCTAGTCAACGATCTCCTGCGGCGCTTCGGCCGGCTTGTGATCGCGCTTGCACAGCAGGTCCAGCATGTTGGCAATCGTTTCCCGCATTTCCCGGCGGTCGACGATCATGTCGATCGCACCGTGGTCGAGCAGGAACTCGCTGCGCTGGAATCCCTCCGGCAGTTTCTCGCGAACGGTCTGTTCGATGACCCGCGGCCCGGCAAACCCGATCAGCGCACCCGGTTCCCCGATGTTGATGTCGCCCAGCATACCCAGCGACGCCGATACGCCACCGGTCGTGGGATGCGTGAGCACCGAGATGTAGGGCAAGCCGGCGTCGGCCATCTTCGCTAGGACGGCGCTGGTCTTGGCCATTTGCAGCAGGGAGAACAGGGCCTCCTGCATCCGGGCACCGCCCGTCGCGGAGAAATTCACGAGTGGACAGCGTTTCTTCAGGGCATGTTCGGCCGCCCGCTTGAAGCGCTCGCCCACCACCGAGCCCATGGACCCACCCATGTAGCGAAACTCGAATGCGCAGGCCACGATCGCCTCGCCCTTGAGGGTTCCCGCCATGGCAACCAGCGCGTCCGATTCTCCGGTGTTCTTCTGCGCCTGGGAGATCCGGGCCTTGTAGCTCTTGGTGTCCTTGAACTTCAGGACATCGACCGGCTCCAGGCCGCCGGCGATTTCCTTTCCGCTGTCATCATCGAGAAAGGTCTCGAGCCGCTTGCGGGCGCCGATCGCCATGTGGTGATTGCACTTGGGGCAGACCTCGAGGTTGCGCTCCAGCTCCGGGCGATAGAGCACCGCCTGGCACTTCCGGCACTTGTTCCAAAGCCCTTCCGGCACGTTCTTCTTGCTGCCGCCTTCGGTGCGGATCCGCGAAGGCATCAGTTTTTGCAACCAGCTCATCCGGTCTTCTCCAGTCGGCTTGCATCCAGTGCTGATCGAATCGGGGCGAGGAATTCGGCGCCAATCCGGGCCGCTTCGCCGGCATCGCCAGAGCTCCCCAGCCGCTCCACCAGTGCGCTGCCGATCACGACCGCATCCGATACGGCGGCAACCGCTGCCGCATGCTCCGGCGTCTTGATTCCGAACCCCACGGCCAGCGGCAGGTCGATCGCCGTGCGAATCTGCTCCGCCCGGGCCGCCAGCCCTTCGGTTCGAAGGTTATCGGCGCCGGTGATCCCCGTCAGGGAAACATAGTAGACGAAACCGCCGGCGTGCTCGGCAACGCGTGCGATTCGATGCTCGGAACTGGTCGGCGCCAGCAGGTAGATGGGATGGATCCCGGCGCGCTTTACCGGCTCGACGATCTCCGCTTCCTCGGGGGGTGCGTCGACCATCAGCAGACCATCGACGCCGGCCGACGCCGCTGCTTCGGCAAACTCGGCTACCCCGAAGCGCACAATGGGATTGAGATAGCCCATCACGACCAGCGGCGTCTCCTGGTCGTCGCCGCGAAATTCCCGGACCAGTTCAAGCAGCTCGGTCACCCCCACCCCCTGCCGCACCGCCGCTTCGCAGGCGCGCTGGATCACCGGGCCGTCGGCCATCGGATCGGAGAACGGCAGCCCCAGCTCGATGAGATCCGCCCCCGCATCGCGCAGGGCGGGCAGCAAGCTGCGGGTCGACTCGAGATCCGGATAACCCGCCGTCAGGTACGGAATCAGTCCGGTTCTGCCCGCCTGGCGGAGTTCACGAAATCGCTTGTCGATGCGGTTCACAGCTCGATGCCCTCCAGGGCCGCGACGGTGTTAACGTCCTTGTCGCCTCGACCGGAAAGGTTGACCAGGATCCGCTGTTCGGGCCGCATCTCCCTCGCCAGCTTCAGCGCATAGGCGACGGCATGAGCGCTCTCCAGGGCGGGGATGATTCCTTCTTCCCGGCACACCCGATGGAATGCGTCCATCGCCTCGTCGTCGGTAATCCCGACATAGTGCGCTCTCCCGCTGTCCTTGAGCCACGCGTGCTCTGGCCCGACGCCGGGATAGTCCAGGCCTGCCGAGACAGAATGCGTTTCGACGATCTGGCCCCGGCGATCGTCCAGCACATAGGTTCGATTGCCGTGTAGAACACCGACCTCGCCGGCGCACAGCGATGCCGCATGCGCGCCGGAGCTCAGTCCGCGCCCGGCCGCCTCGACACCGTACATGGCAACGTCCTCGTCGCCGATGAACGGGTAAAACAGGCCCATGGCGTTGGATCCGCCGCCGACGCAGGCAACCAGCGCATCCGGAAGCGCGCCTTCGCGCTCCAGCATCTGCACCCGGGCCTCGCGGCCGATGATCGAGTTGAAATCCCGCACCAGCATCGGATAGGGATGGGGGCCGGCGACGGTTCCGATGATGTAGAACGTGTCCTCGACATTGGTCACCCAGTCGCGCAGGGCCTTGTTCAGCGCATCCTTGAGCGTCCTGGAACCCGAATCGACCGGCCGGACCTCCGCGCCCAGCAGCTTCATCCGATAGACGTTCGGCGCCTGGCGCTCCACATCGGTGCGGCCCATGTAGACCACGCATTGCATCCCCAGCCGCGCCGCGACGGTCGCGCTGGCGACGCCGTGCTGTCCCGCACCGGTCTCCGCGATCACCCGCGGCTTTCCAAGGTGCTTGGCCAGCAACGCCTGTCCGACCGTGTTGTTGATCTTGTGGGCGCCCGTATGGTTCAGATCCTCCCGCTTGAAGAAGATCTGCGCCCCACCAACGCGATCGGTCAGCCGCCTTGCATGGTAGATCGGGGAGGGTCGGCCGACATATTCGCTCAGGTCGCGGTCCAGCTCCGCCAGGAAGTCCGGATCACTGCGCAGCTCCAGGTAGGCGTCGCGGAGCGCTTCCAGGGCCGGCATGAGCGTCTCCGCCACATACATCCCACCGTAGGGGCCGAAATGGCCGCGAGCATCCGGCAATTCGATTGCGGCTTCCAGGGACCGCTGTTCACTGGCCACGTTCGGCACGTCTTACCTCGCTGAAGAATTCCTGCATTTTCCGTTCGTCCTTGATGCCCGGCGCACGTTCCAGGCCGCTGCTCACGTCAACGCCGTAGGGGCGCGCCAGGGCGATGGCCTGCGCCACGTTGGAGGGCCCCAGGCCACCGGCCAGCAGCAAGGGCCGATCACTATCGCTAGGAAAGCCCTTCCAGTCAAATGAGCGCCCGGTTCCACCCGCGCCACCCGGCGCGTGGCTGTCGATGATGATCGCGCGGGCGCCCCCATAGGCATGCCAACGGTCTGCCTCGCGGTACGACAGGGCCTTGATATAGGGGCGTCCGAAGGCGGCGCAATAGTCCGGCGACTCGGACCCGTGAAACTGGATGAGGTCGGGCCTCAACCAGTCGACCACGTCATGAACCTGAGCTTCCGCCGGGTCGGCAAACAGGACCACCAGGGCGGTCAGCCCGTCGACGGCGGCCCGAACCGCCATCGCCGTATCCCGAGCGACGCAGCGTGGGCTTCGCTCCGCCATGATGATGCCAACCGCATCGGCGCCAAGTTCGACAGCCAGCCTCGCATCCTCCGGTCGGGTCACTCCGCACACCTTCACTCGCACGCGCCGCTCAGTCATCATCCGGCGCCGCCATGACCCGGTTGGGCATGTTGAAATGTTGCGGGTAACGCACGGCCTCGAGGCAGAGCCCTGTCGCCGGCGCGGTCACCCCGGCAACCGTTCGGTCCCGCGCGGCCAGTACCTCCTCCACCCAATCCACGGCTCGCATCCCGGTGCCCACTTCGATGAGACAACCGACAATATTCCGGACCATGTGATGCAGGAATGCGTTTCCCTCGATATCCACGGTGACGATGTCGCCCTGTCGTTGCACTTCGACCTCGTTGATCCGCCGGATCGGATGATCAGCCTGACAGCTGCTTGCCCGGAACGACGTGAAATCGTGTTCTCCGACGAGAACCCGGGCAGCCGCGTGCATTCTTGCCGCGTCCAGCGGTTCCCGGATCCACGTATTGACGTGGCGCGCGAGTACCGGCCGCGGCCACTGGTTCACGATTCGATACCGATAGGATCGCGCCGTGGCCGAAAAGCGGGCGTGAAACTCGCGTGGGACCGGCTTCACCCAGGTCAGCGCACAGCCGGGAGGGAGATTGCTGTTCGTACCCAGCATCCAGGCGCGAAGAGACCGCTGGACGGGCGGATCGAAGTGGATCACCTGGCCGCGGGCGTGAACGCCCGAGTCTGTACGACCGGAGCCGTGAATGCGAACCGGCTGGTCGGCAACCCGGGAAAGGGCTCGCTCCAGCGTGGATTGCACGGTTGGTTCCTGTGCCTGGGCCTGGAAACCGAGAAATTCGCCGCCGTCGTATTCGACGCCCAGTGCGAGCCGCTGCAGTTCCTGATCCGGCAACCTCAGGCGTTGAGTTCGTCTAGCAGTTTCTGGGCCTCGCCCTTCTGCTCGTCGCTGCCCTCTTCCAGCACTTCTTCGAGCATGCCCCGGGCGCCGTCGGGGTCACCCATGTCGATGTAGGCTTTGGCCAGATCCAGCTTGGTGCCGGCCGTGTCCTCCCCCCCGGTGATGTCCTCTTCATCGAGATCCAGGTCCAGGTCGAGGTCGCCCAGTGCATCATCCTCGTCGTCGTCCCCCGCTTCGCCCTCGGCTTCATCGAGAACGCTGTCGAGATCGAGGTCCCCCAATGCATCTTCTTCTTCGTCGCCCTCGGCTTCATCCAGGGCGCTGTCGAGATCGAGGTCGAGCTCGGCCGTATCCGTCTCCGAACGATCTCCCTCTCCGCTGCTTTCCTCTTCCAACTCGGCCTCGAGCGCTTCCAGATCGAACTGGGTGTCGCCTTCGTCCGCCTCATCCGCAGGCGCCTCGTCCTCGTCCTCTTCGAGATCCAGGTCGAGATCATCGAGACCCAGGTCGTCATCACCGGCGTCCTCGAGATCATCGAGATCGAGGTCCAGGTCGCCCCCCTCGTCGGCCAGTTCGGCTTCCGGTTCGGTGGTCTCTTCCTCGGCATCCAGATCGAGGTCCAGGCTCAGCTCTTCTTCTTCGCCCTGGTCTTCGCTCTCGTCGTCTCCGAGGTCCAGATCCAGATCCAGGTCTTCCTCACCCTCTTCCTCGCTATCGAGATCCAGATCGAGAGACAACTCGTCATCTTCCTGCTTGCCCTCGTCCGGTTCCCCGACTTCCATCTCCTGTTCACCGGTGGGCATTTCCATTACCGACGTGGAGGGAATCTCTTCTTCCTCCTCGCCGCCTTCGTCGAGGTCGAAATCGAGCTCCGGTTCCGGCGCCTGTTCCGAGAACAGGGCGGCACCCGGTGCGATATTGGCCCCCATGGCCTTGACTTCCATCCAGGCCGGATGGGTATCGCCAACGCGCCGGTTCATTGCTTCCGCGGCGGCGACGAAGCTGTCCTCGTTCTCGGCCGCGTAGTAATGCCGCAGCAGCGCCAGATGTGCCTGCGCGTCATCCGGATTCTGGTCCACGGCAGCGATCAGGTCCGCCTCTCCGCCACCCTCGGGCTCAGGCTCGGGCTCGACCTCTTCAATCTCTTCCATTTCCGGTTCGGTTTCGGGTTCGTAGCCGGCCTCGGGCTCGGAGGTCTCGAGGATCGCAAACTCGCCACTGTCCGCCTTGCGCTTGCGATACATCATGAACCCGGCACCGCCGAGGATTGCCAGCACGACCAGACCACCGCCCCAGACGAGCGGGTTGGCCAGCATGCTGGGTTTCGGTGGACGCGCCGGCGGCGTGGTATCGGCTTCCGGCTCGGGAGTCGCTTGCGGCGGCGCGGCACCAGCCGGCACCTGCTCCTCCGGTGCGCTGGTCGATGCTTCCGGCGTGGTTTCGCCGGTGTCCGCCGGCTGATCGGTCATGGCGGTCGAATCAGTCTCAAAGGGATCCGGCCTGGTTGCCGCCGGCTCGGCGGTGTCACTTCCGAAATCCGGCTCAGCGGTCGTATCGGAGCCTGCCTCGGCCAGTTGAGCTTGCAGATCCGCGAGGCTCGCATCCTTCAGCGATATGGCCCTTTCCATGCTTTCGACCAGGCTCTCGAGTTCCTGGACCCGGTCACTGAGTTCGCTGTTCTCCTGGCGCGCCGAGAGCAGATCCTCCCGGGCACGGGCCAGTTCGTCCCGCATCTCGGCCAGCTCTGCCGCACTGGAGGAATCGCCGGGGCGATCGACGGTGGAGCGGTCCGTTGCCGGCGGTACCAGTTCCAGTCGGGAATCTTCCGTCGTTTGATCCGCCGGTGTGGAGTAATCGTATTCCGCGTCTGCGCCGGCATCGGAAACGGTCGGCACCTGGCGGCCGCCGGCCTGGCTCACATAGCTGTTCCAGAGTTCATTCTGGTCGGCGACCCGGCTGGTTGCCAATTCGCTGCTGAGCGAAGTGAAGTCTTCCTCTGTCGGCAAACGCAGGATGGCCCCCTCCCGCAGCGCGTTCACGTTGTCCTGAAAGAAGGCGTCCGGGTTCATCTGCAGCAGCATCACCATCATCTGGTTGACGGTGATGGATTCGTCCGGACGCCAGTCGCGGGCGATTTCCCACAAGGTGTCGCCATAGGACACCGGGCCATAGGTTTCCGCCCCACCATAGCTCGGCGCGGGACGGCTGACCGGCTCCGGCGCCGGCTCTTCGTCCGGGATCTGCGTTACCGGTTCTTCTACGGGCTCAGGCGCCGGGGTGACCGCCGGAGTCGAGCGAGTCGGCGCGGTCACGGGCGGATCAAGGAGGATCACGTACTCCCGCAACAGTCGGCCGGATTCCCATTCGACCTCGATGAGAATGTCCAGAAACGGTTCCACGACGGGCTCGCTGGAGGTGACCTCGATTACGAAGTTGCCCTGGTCGTTGCGTACGACGTCGAACTGCAGATTCACCGGCACCAGGGCCCGGTCGAGCCCGATCCGGTCGAAATCACGCTGTGAAGCGAGGCGTGCCACAGTCGACTCAGGTTCCGTCGAATCGCTGTAGATCAGCTCGATGGTCGCATCCAGCGGCTCGTTGAGCTTTGACGATACTTCGATTTCGCCCACGCCCAAACCAAAGGTCGCGAAGGGCGCGAAGAGCAATACTCCCACGATGCTGTACAAGAACTTATTCATCGGCGTGCGCCCCCACAGCAAGCAAGTCACCACCCAAGGTTCAAGGAAAGTTACCTGAAACTATTTAGAAACCGTCTCATGTTACGGCCACAACTATAGATTATAAATGATGATTTACCAAGAGTTCGGCAAGTTGAACGGCATTCAGCGCCGCACCCTTGCGGACATTGTCGGCCACGATCCAGAGGTTGAAACCACGCGGATGGCTCAGGTCGCGGCGTATCCTGCCGACAAAAACCGGATCCTTTCCCGTGGCGTGCTTCACCGGCGTCGGGTAAAGCTGACCGACCGGATCGTCAATGACCTGAACGCCCGGCGCGCTCTCCAGCAGTGCCCGGATCGTCTCGAGCTCTGCGGCATCCCGGGTCTCGAGGTAGACCGCCTCACTGTGCCCGTAGAAGACGGGGACTCGCACGGCGGTAGGACTGACGGCGATGTCGGGATCGTCAAGAATCTTGTGGGTTTCCCAGACGAGCTTCATTTCCTCCCGGGTATAGCCGTTTTCCTGGAACGAATCTATGTGCGGGATCACATTAAACGCAATCTGGTCCGGAAACGCGTCGACCGATACCGGCTTCAGGTTCAGCAGGGCGGTCGTCTGCGCGGCCAGTTCCTGCATGCCCCGCCGGCCGGCTCCGGACACGCTCTGATAGGTGGCAACGGTGATGCGCTCGATTCCCAGCGCCTTGTGGATGGGGGCGAGCGCGACGATCATCTGCATCGTCGAGCAGTTGGGGTTGGCCACGATGTTGCGCGCAGCAAAGCCGCCCAGCGCCTCGGGATTGACCTCCGCAATGACCAGCGGAACGTCGTCGTCATAGCGAAACTCGGATGAATTGTCGACCACGACACAGCCCGCCGACGCGGCCAGCGGGGCGTATTCCCGGGACACCGCGCCGCCGGCCGAGAACAGGGCCAGCTGAACCCGGCTGAAATCGAATTCCGCGAGGTCCCGGACCCGGACCTGACGACCGCAGAAGGAGACCTGCTTGCCGGCCGAATCGGCGCTGGCCAGGGCGTGCAGTTCCCCGACGGGAAAGGACCGTTCCTCCAGGATCGAAATCATCGTCTCACCCACCGCGCCGGTCGCGCCGACCACGGCCACATCGAAAGTCCGACTCATCGCAGCTCTCCTTGTCCAGCCGGAATGCGCATGGGGGGTTCCACATCCGCGTTCTGCGCGCGATGGCGCAGGTAATGATCCATGAGCACCAGGGCGAGCATCGCCTCGGCGATGGGCGTGGCGCGAATGCCTACGCAGGGATCGTGCCGCCCCTTGGTGACGATTTCCACCGGCTGCCCGTGCACGTCGACGGTCCGGCCCGGAAGGCGCAGGCTGGAGGTCGGCTTGAGCGCCATGCTGACCATGATGTCCTGGCCACTGGAGATGCCCCCGAGAATGCCCCCTGCATGGTTGCTCAGGAACCCGTCGGGCGTGATCTCGTCGCGATGCTCGGTCCCGCGTTGTTCGACACTGTCGAACCCGGCGCCAATCTCCACGCCCTTGACCGCATTGATGCTCATCATCGCCTGGGCGAGGTCGGCATCGAGCTTGCCGTAGACGGGCTCGCCCCAGCCGGGCGGCACGTTCTGGGCCACGACGTTGACCCGGGCGCCGACGGAATCTCCCGACTTGCGCAGCCCATCCATGTACTTTTCAAGCTCTCGCACGAGTGCCGGATCGGGACAGAAGAAGGGATTGTCGTCCACCGTGGAGAGGTCCCGGCGGCGCGGCTTGTGCGGACCCAGCTGGGCCAGGTAGCCGGCAACCTCGATCCCGAGCTTCTCCTGCAGATATTTGCGTGCGAACGCACCCGCGGCGACTCGCATGGTGGTCTCCCTTGCCGACGACCGGCCGCCGCCACGGTAATCGCGCACCCCGTACTTGGCGAGATAGGTATAGTCCGCATGCCCGGGCCGGAACTGATCCTTGATATTGCCGTAATCGCGGGGCCGCGCATCGGTATTGCGGATCAGCAGGCAAATCGGCGTGCCCGTGGTCTGCCCCTCGAACATGCCGGACAGGATCTCCACGTCGTCCGCCTCGCGCCGCTGAGACGTGTGCCGACTGCGCCCCGTCGCGCGCCGCACGAGCTGCGCCTTGATCTCCTCGACGGTGATTGCAAGTCCGGGAGGACAGCCGTCGATCACGCAGCCTATGGCCGGACCGTGACTCTCGCCGAAGGTGGTCACGGCAAACAGTTTGCCGAAAGTATTACTGGCCATGCCTCTCCCGCTGTTGCAAAAGCGCCTCGACGTCCGACCGGATCGCCGCCAACTGCTCGGCCCCGATGGCGGCCACGCCGTCGCCGCCACGCTCGAAACTGAGCCATTCGAACCCGGCTTCCGGAAGCGCGTCATCCAGCACTGGCGCCGTCGCACCCACTTCGAGAAACAAGGTGCCGTCCGGATCGAGATGGTTGCCGGCTTCCGCCAGGATGCGCAGCGGAATGTCCAGCCCGTCCGCTCCGGAACGCAGCCCGAGATCGGGCTCATGACGGTACTCATCTGGAAGCTGGGCCATTTCCTCGGCCCCGACGTAGGGCGGATTGGTGATGATGAGATCGTAACGCCGACCGGACAGCCCCGCAAAGAGATCGGACCGGATCAGGCGCACGCTTTCCTGCAGGCCGTAGTCGGCGACATTGAGCGCGGCAACCTCCAGTGCGTCGGCGGACAGGTCGACCGCATCGACCACCGCGTCCAGGTGCACCGCGCAGGCAACGGCAATGCAACCCGAACCCGTTCCCAGGTCCAGGACCCTGGGTTGCCCGGTGGTCAACCAGGGTGCCATGCCGGCCTCGATAAGCTCCGCGATGGGCGAGCGCGGCACCAGGACGCGCTCATCGACGTGAAAACGAAGGCCCGCAAACCAGGCCTCGCCGGTCAGATAGGCCGCGGGTCGCCGGGTCGCAATGCGCTTTTCAACCAGGGCCTCGATCCCGGCACGCTCTTCCGGCGTCAGCGCCGAATCGAGAAAGCCTTCCGGGACCACCGGCGCGAGCGCTACGGCGTGGGCGACCAGATAGGCCGCCTCGTCCACCGTGTCACCCATCCCATGACCGCAGAACACCCCGCCACGGTTGAGGGCCGAGGTGCCCCAGCGGATATAGTCACGAATGGTCCGCAAACCGGTTGTCGGGCCGGGTATCTTCACGCTTTTCGGAATTGCATCACTGCTATAATCCGCGCGCATGATAACCCAATCCGGTACCACCAGGTTCGCCACGCTCGCCATCGTCCTGCTTGCCTTTGCAGCCGGCCTGGCCGGGGTCTGGTTCGGCCAGCGTCACTCCGCCGCAGCCGCCTGGAACAGCGCATTGTTCTACCCCGAACCGCGCACCATCGACCACTTCGAGTTGACCGGCGGCGACCGTCAACCGTTTACGCCGGCGAGCCTCGAGGGCCAGTGGGACCTGCTCTTCTTCGGGTTCACCCATTGCCCCGACATCTGCCCGAATACCTTGGCCGTACTTGCCGACGTGCGCAGCAGGCTGGTCGATGCCGGGCTGGAGGCGCCGCAGGTCACACTGATTTCGGTCGACCCGGAACGGGATGACCTCGAAAAACTCGACGAATACGTGCGCTTCTTCGATCCAACCTTTCATGGTGCGACGGGCGACCCGGCCATGCTCGAGGCTTTCACCCGCAACGTCGGCATCGCCTATTTCGTCGCGGAGCACGAACCCGGCGACCGGGACTACACGGTGGATCACAGCGCCTCGATACTCATCGTCGACCCGGACGGCCGCCTGGTCGGGCTCTTTCGGCCGCCCGCCGAGCCGGGCGCCATTGCCGAAGATCTGGCCCGGCTGCTGGCTGGTTGACCACCGAAGACTCAGCCCATGAAGCGATTGTTTGTTGCCCTGCAGTACCTGCTGCCCCACCACCTGCTCTCCCGGCTGGTCTACGTGGCGGTCCGCTGGACCTGGACCCCGTGGAAGAACCTGCTGATTCGCGTCATCACGTGGGTGTTTCGCATCGATACGCAGGAGGCTGTCCGGCGGGCGCCCGACGAGTACGTCCATTTCAACGACTTCTTTACCCG
Source organism: Lysobacterales bacterium (assembly GCA_033722075.1). GTDB lineage: Bacteria > Pseudomonadota > Gammaproteobacteria > Xanthomonadales > SZUA-38 > JAWVZU01. The sequence continues at coordinate 9,601 of JAWVZU010000012.1, read as the reverse complement.
GGAGCTGACCGCCGATGCACGCCCCATTGCGAGCGGTGATGTGCTGGCCTGTCCCAGCGACGGGAAGATCAGTCAGGCCGGCAAGATCGAGGCGGAAACGCTCCTCCAGGCGAAGGGTCGCCATTTCACGCTTCAGGCGCTGCTGGCCGAACGCACCGACCTGGTTGAAATCTTCGAGAACGGCCATTTCGCGACCATCTACCTGGCCCCCAGCAACTACCACCGGGTTCACATGCCGGTGACCGGGCGCCTGACCGAGACGATCTACGTGCCGGGCAGACTCTTCAGCGTGTCTCCCCTGACGGTGGCCAACGTCCCCAACCTGTTTGCACGAAACGAGCGTCTGATCTGCTGCTTCGAAACCGATCATGGCGAGGTCGCGGTGATCCTCGTCGGCGCCATGCTGGTCTCCGGCATGGAAACCGTCTGGGGCGGCGAATGCGGACATGGACGGCGAGTCGTGACCGAAACGTTCGAAGCCGGGGCACTGCTCCAGCGCGGAGAGGAAATGGGCCGCTTCAACATGGGGTCTACGGTGATCGTACTTTGCCGCGAAGGGACGATGGAATGGACCGGGCTCACCCAGGAACAGCCGGTACAGATGGGCGAGGCGATTGGCCGATGGAAATGACCGTTCGAACGCGCTTCGTGGACCCGGACCGGACCGCCGACGGGAAGACCCGGGCGCAGGTGGATCCGGTTCGGCTGGAGACGCTGTGGTTCAACACCGGCACCTTGTGCAACCTGACCTGCGAGAACTGTTACATCGAGTCCAGCCCGAGCAACGACCGCCTGGTGTATCTGGCCGCAGATGAGGTTGCCCGCTACCTGGACGAGATTGAAACGGGCGGCATGGGAACCCGAGAAATCGGATTCACCGGCGGTGAGCCCTTCATGAATCCCGACCTGCTGATGATGCTGAGCGACGCCTTGGAGCGCGGCTTTTCCTGCCTGGTGCTGACCAATGCGATGCGGCCGATGATGAAGTGCGGGGATGAGTTGCTGGCGCTCAAGGAAACCTACGGCAAACGGCTCGAGATCCGCGTTTCCGTGGATCACTACTCACCGGAGCAACATGAACTGGAGCGCGGACCGCGCAGCTGGAAGCCGATGCTGCTGGGACTCGAATGGCTGTCCGAACAGGGGTTTCACCTGAGTGCCGCCGGACGAACCTACTGGGGCGAGAGTGAAGCCGAGTTGCGCGCCGGCTACGCCGCCCTGTTCGAACGTGAGGACATCGCCATCGACCCGGACAATCCGGCGCGCCTGGTCCTGTTCCCGGAAATGGACGAAGAAGCCGAGGTCCCGGAGATCACGACCGACTGCTGGCGCATCCTCGGCCGCTCGCCGGACGAGATGATGTGTGCCACCTCCCGCATGGTAATCAAGCGCAAGGGTGCCCCGAACCCCGTGGTGGTGGCCTGTACGTTGCTTCCCTACGACCCCCGCTTCGAACTGGGCGAGACCTTGACGGAAGCCTGGCGGGCGGTGAAGCTCAACCATCCCCACTGTGCCAAGTTCTGCGTACTCGGAGGCGGATCATGTTCGATCGACGACTAATCTGGATTTCTGTGCTGGCCGCGGGACTCCTCGGTGCCGCTCACGGTGCGCCGAGCCTCGCCGAACTGGCCGACGAGGCCGATCTCATCGCGGTTGTGCGGGTGGAGCAGGTCGACTACGAGAAAACCCGCAGTTTTCCCTCCTCCGGCTCGGCTTTCCTGGAGATCCTCATCCCCTACAAGGGCGATGTTGCGCGGGGCGACTGGATCGAGGTCAAGGAACAGGGGCTGGCGGAAAGCGCGTGCTATTACCCCGAGCCGGATCCGTTCGTTTTCGAAGGTGCGCGATTCCTGGTGCTGCTTCGGGCCGACCCGAAGGAAGAAGAAGTCTACCGCGGCGTCGCCCCGGCCTGCCGCATTCCGGTACTGGTCACCAGCGAAAATCGCTACGCCGTGCTTTACCCGGTAAAGGGGCTGGACCTGCCGGAGGAACTGGCGGAAAGACAGACCTATGCCGATCCCGCTGCTGTCGTCGATGCGACCGATTTCACCCGCGCCCAGATCGAAGAACTTGAAACGGATTACCAGGCGGAGCCGGTCGAGCGCGGGCCCTTCGAGCCCAACAATCTGCTGTACACCTACACGCGGGGGATCCCGCTGGGCGAGGTGCGGCGTCTCATGCAGCTGGATGAGGCGACCGGGAACTGATCCCGGCCGCCCGGTTCATTTCCTGTCAGCCGTCGAGATCCAGCGCATCGGAAGCGCTGTCGCGCCGCCGCTGTTCCTTCGCGTCATACTCGTCGAGACAGCGGTTGGTCTGCTTGACCATGACGCACTCGAGATAGTTGGAGACTTCGACCAGCGCAGCCCGGATGGCCTTGCCGGTCGGCGTCTTCTCCTCGTTGGCCAGGCTGCCGCCGAAGCCGCCGCGCCTGACGCCGAGACGGATGCCGCCGCCCTTGCTGCGACCCTCGATGGTGCGGACATATTCGATCTCACTGGTGGTCGTGTTCACCACCCGAATGTCCACCGCGAGGTAGGCCTCGTCCTTCTTGCCGCCCACGGAAAAGCCGCCGAAGCTCACTCCGCCGCCTGAGTCGGCGACATCGCGCTCAAAGGCCGTCACCGTGCCCATGACCACATAGTCGGCGCCGGTGATCTTGCCGATCTGTGCGCCGGTGCCCGCGGACACGCGCCCCGATGCACCGAGGTTCTGCTCCTGGATCACCGACTCGAGCTTGGAGCGCTCGACGACGCGGAAGGAGCGGGTGGCGACCAGTTCGTTGGCGAGCATGCCCGAGAGCTCCCAGCCGACCCCACCGCCCCACCAGGCGGCGCCGGATTCGTTCTTGAACTCGACAACGCCCAGCACAGGCTTGTCCGCAGCGACCGCGGACCCGGAAAGGAACACCAGTAAGGCAATCAGAATTCTTTTCATGACAATCCCTCGTTTCCCCGTTTGAGATCATGGCGAGGCTTTCCCCCGCCTCGAAGACGTGATTGTATTGTCTACATACTGGCGCATCCACCGGGCGTGTCAAAAAACTTCGTTGCATGCATAGGCAGTAGATCAGATGACCGAAGGGCTTGGGCGTCTTCGCGAGCGCTTGAACGAGATTGACCGGGAGCTGCTGGAACTGGCCGCCGAGCGGCAGCAGATCGTTCACGAAATCGGCCAGGTAAAGGCCAGCCGCGGCCTGCCGACCCGGGACTTCGAGCGGGAAAAGCAGGTCCTGGAGCGGGCTCGCACCAACGCCACTGCCCTGGGCCTTCCTCCGCGGCTGGCCGAGCGCATCCTCACCGAGCTCATCTCGGTCAGTCTCGAGCGCCAGGAAGCAGACCGGATCGCTGCCAGCGACCGGGAAGGCGAACCCGTATTGATTCTGGGCGGTGCCGGCAAGATGGGGCGCTGGTTTGGCGCCTTTCTGACCTCCCAGGGATTTTCTGTGGAGATCGCCGATACTGCCGAAAGCCGCGACTTTCCCATGGCCGAGGACTGGGAAAGCAACATCGAACGCTATGCGATCATCGTATTGGCCACACCTATCGCGGTGACCCGCGAGATGCTGCAGAAGATCGAGAAGCTGCGGCCGCCGGGCCTGGTCTTCGACATCAGCTCTCTGAAGAGCCCCCTGCGCGGCCCGCTCCGGGCGCTGGCCGACAGCGGTCTCAAGATCACCTCCCTGCACCCGATGTTCGGTCCCGACACCACCCTGCTCTCGGGGCGCCACGTCATCACCGTCGATGTCGGTCACGCAGGCGCAACCAGGGAGGCGAAGGCCCTGTTTGCACCAACCATGGTCGAGATCGTGGATATGAGCCTGGAGGATCACGATCGGATGATCAGCTACGTACTGGGACTCTCGCATGCGCTGAACATCGGATTCTTCACGGCCCTCGGGGAAAGCGGCGAGGCGGCTTCGACCCTGGCCAAACTGTCGTCCACCACCTTCGACGCGCAGCTGGATATCGCTCGGCGCGTTGCCGGAGAGAATCCCCATCTCTATTTCGAGATCCAGGCCCTGAACGACTACCGGGCAGCACCGTTGAACGCGTTGGCCGAAGCGCTGGAACGGCTGCGCAGCCTCGTGGATGGCGGGGACGAGGCCGGATTCGTCCGCCTCATGGAAAAAGGCCGGGCCTACCTTGCCCAGCGCAGCGAAAGGACCTGAACGGACTGGCCTGATTGCCCGTGCATTGGTCAGTTTCGCCACAGCTTGAAGGTGCAGGATCCGCCGCCGGGCCGGTTTTCAGGGAAATGAACCACGGCACGAAGATTGCATCCAATATTGGGCATCAATTGAACTTCGAGGAGAGTTGATCCATGGCACAAGGCTCGGCTGGCAATGTGATCGCCGCGTTGGCAAGCTTCTTCATTCCCGGCCTGGGGCAGCTGCTCCAGGGCCGGTTCCTGCTGGCAGTCGTCCAGTTCGTGCTGGCCGCGATACTCTGGCTGATCTTCCTCGGGTGGATCATCCACCTCTGGTCGATTCTCAGTGCCGCGCTGTACGAGCCGCCCTATGTGAGGCGCCGGCGCTACGCCGACGACTGGTAAGCAAACCACGCGTTGTCCGGTCTCCTGAGGAGATGAAAACCGGACTTGCACTCGTTGTGCTCGGCGTTTCCCTGGGCGCAGAGGTCCAGGCGCAGCTTCTGGTCGGCGATCGTCAGCGACTGGCGTTCGAACGCCCGGAATCCTGGGCCATGGCTCATGCGGCGGCGGGTACCTTGTTCCTCGGTTCGGGTCCGCCCGTTCCCGAAAAGCCCTGGCACCTCCAAATCGGCGCGGAGTTGGCCTCGATCCCCCACATCGATCGAGCCGACACCCGGGTCGGATTCAACGGCACGAAGTTCGAAGACCTGAACAAGTCGCCGGTATTCGGACGCGCCCGGCTGTGGCTGAGCCTGCCCTTCAAGCTGACCGCGGAGGTTTCCTATGCCCCGCCGGTCACCATCGACGGTGTCCGACCCGACGGGATTTACGGCTTCGCCCTGGAACGTCCCCTGGTCGAGTCGTCGCGCTGGACAGCCGGCGTCCGCCTTTTTGGACAGGCGGCCCATGTCGAGGGCAGCATCACCTGTTCGGAGGACGTCTTTCCCCTCGGCCAACCTGACTTCGAGCGGAACCCGTTTGGTTGCGCGGCCCCATCGAGCGACGACGCCGAGCTGGACCACTACGGACTCGAGTTCAGCAGCTCGCGTGAAACCGACGACGGCCGCTGGCGCCCGTTCGTCGCCTTCGCGCTCAGCCGCCTCGACGGCCGCGTGCAGATCCATGCGCCGCTGCTCAACGGTGTGATCGACCGCTCCGTTCGCGAGACTTCCGGGACCTTGAGAACCGCCACGCTGGGCATTCGCTGGCGGCCCGATGATCGCTGGGATTGGACCGTGGCCGTGAGCTACACGCCGCTGGAAGTGGAACGGCCACCGGACTTTAACCGTGACAGCGACGACTTCTGGTCCCTGAGAGTGATCGCCCGGCTCAGCTTACTCGAGTAGGACACGGATCGTCCGGTTGGCATTGGCCAGCCGCTCGGACACGAGGTGGGTAATGAACTCCAGGAAGGCCACCGCCAGGTCGGGAGCCTCCTTCTCCATTCGGCTCAGATTGTCCTTCGACAGCTTGTAGATGATGGAGGCACGATCCGCCACCACCGTCGCCGTGCGCGGTTCATTCAGGATCATGCCGAGCTCGCCAACCACCGCACCGGCGCACATGGTACGCAGTCGATGGTCCTTGTCCTTGATCATCTCCAGCTTGGCGGTGACCTGGCCGCGCTCGATCAGGTACATGGAGTCGGACTCCTCGCCCTCACGGATCAATTCGTGCCCCTCCCCCACCTCGATTCGCTCGAAGTACGTCAGCAGGTGGTCGAAATCGATCCGGTCCACGAAATCGGACTTGAGCTGCTCCCTGAGGGTCAGCTTCTCGTAGTTGCTCATGCCCATGTCATTACGGGCCAGGATTTCGTTCTCGCACCATTCCAGACCGTAATCGAGGTCATCGAAGGTGCGAAAGACCTTGGGATCGGCCTTGTCGAAGCCCTCCTTGTTGAGCAGCCGCTCGATGTCCGGCGTCAGGTGGGTGAAGACCAGCGTGAAATGGTTCTTCTCGGCCAGCTGCAGCATCTTCACGAAGCTGAGGACCGAGGATGAATCGATGCCGGTCACCGCCTTGAAGTCCAGCACCATGAAGTCCAGACGTTCCTTGTCGGCCTCGGCCAGGCGCTGGCGTACCTGTTCCAGCAGACCGTTGGCGGTACCGAAGAAGATGAACCCCTGCAGCTTGAAGATGAACAGTCGATCGCCGTGCTCCTCCAGGAAGCGCCGGTGCTTGCCTGGCCGGTCGACATTGCTGTGCTGGTGGGTGCCCGTCAGCGCATGCTTGATGACATCGATCTTCGCATAGTTGACCAGGAACAGGATGACGCAGGCGATGATGCCGACCACCACGCCGTGCAGATAGCCGAACGCCGCCACGAAGCCGAGGATCATGATGACCACGGCATAGTCCGCCTTGGTCAGCTTGAAATAGGACTCGTAGACCCAGTCGATCAGGAAGTGCATGCCCAGGAAGAACAGCAATCCGCCGAGAATGGTTCGTGGCAGGTATTCCATGACCCCCGAACCGAGGAACAGCATCAATGCGCAGGCCACGGCAGCAATGATGCCGACCATGCGAGAATCGGCGCCCATCTGGAAGGACAGCCGCGAGATGGACAGGGAATGGAAGCCCACGGTGCCGCCGCCGAGGCCGATCAGGACATTGGCGCCGCCGGCCACTTTCAGCTCGCGGTTCAGGTCGATGTCTTTCTTGACGATCAGCTCCAGGGCGCCCGAATTGAGGAGCACCGAGATGATGCTGATCAGCAGGATCGTACCGATGTTTCCGATCTGCCCGATGAGCGGGTCCCAGCGGGCCTTGGACATGGCCTCGAAGGCAATCGGCTTCCACGGTTCGCCCTCGGGAAACGGCCCGAGCAGCCAGCCGTCCATGCGGGCCGCCTCGGCGCTCACGCCCAGGGCCGACATGATCCCGTAGAAAGCCACGATGCCCCCCACCAGGATGGCCGGCAACACCCAGGACCGGTGGACGATGTGGGTCATGACGACGATCAACGTGCCGAACGCGGCGCCGCAGATCCACTGGTAGAGATGCTGTCCTTCGAATAGTTCGTGAAGGTGCTCCATGTCGATGTGGATGCCGGTCATGACACCCAGCGAGCCCCGCACCAGCAGGTATCCGGTTCCGGCCAGGAATCCACCGATCACCGGATAGGGAATGAACCGGATCAACGCACCCAGCTTGAAGAAGCCGAGTCCCCAGAGGAATACGCCGTTGGCCAGGGAAGTGATCGAAATGGCCGCCACGACGGTATAGAAGATGATGTCCAGCTCGACCCTGCCGGTCAACTGGGCGGTGATCGCTGCCGCCATCACGGCCAGGATCGGGGCGACCCGCTCCTGGGGATAGGCGATCATGCCGCTGTAGGAACTGAAGAGGCTGACGCAGGCGGTGATGAGAATGCCGGAGAACAGCATGATGCCCAGGCCGGTTGGCAGATAGGCTTCGAGCTTGCCGCCGAAGATCAGCGTTCCCAGCGAGATCGAGACGATCACCACAACGACGCTGACGACGGCGCCGGCGGTCAGATTGGGAATCAGGCGACTGGGATCCAGCTCCTGCTGGATGCGGCCCTTGAGCGTTTCAGCAGCTTCTTCCGCCATGTGTCAATCCCCCGTTGGCGCCACGTGAACATTAGTCCATGCGCGGGGATCAAGCAAACCCCCTAGGGCGATCGCCGGTCGAATACCGCGTGCTGGCCCAGGTCCTGCCCGATCAGCCCCTCCTCGAGCACCCGCTCGTAGAAGTCCTGCAGTGTCTCCGTCCCGAACTCCGGCGTTGCGTCAGCCAGGTAGCGGGCACGCTGTTCGTTCCACACGAGCATCGACTCGGTGGCGTAGTAGTGACCGATGCGCGCCAGCTCGGCCTTGTCCGCCAGCATCGGCAGGACGCGAGCAGCCAGGCGCAGACCGGTTCCGACCGCCTGCAGGAGGGCCGGGGGGACGCGGCGGAACTTCGGCGGCCGGTCCGTCAACTCGAAAAGCAGTTCGCCCTGGGCCCGCGGCGTAATGGCGGGCCCCGGTCCGCCGATCGGCATGATCGCATCGTGCTTCCCGACATCGTCCAGGCAGTCGGCAAGGAATCGTGCGAGATCGCGTTCACCGATCGGCTTGCAGGCGGTCAGGGTTCCGTCGCCGAACACCAGAAATGGCTTGCCGTCGCGGACCCGCCGGATCTGACCTGCGAGCGACTTGAAATAGGCCGTGGGACGGACGATGGACCAGCGCAAGCCCGACTTTCGAAGCTCCGCCTCGAAGGCCAGCTTGGCGTGCTGAAAAGCCAGCCGTGGCTTCTGCACGCAGATCGCCGAGAGGAGGACGAAGTGGGGAACGCCGCACCGACGAGCCGCGGCCAGCAGGTTCAGGTTGGCATCGCGCTCCACGCGCCAGGCGTCGGCCGGGCCGCCGGTTCGCGACGCGATGCACGAGAACACCGCGTCCGGTGTTGGCCCCGCGAAGCCGTCCTTCGCCAGCGCATCCGCGTCGGTGAAGTCGCCGCAACGCAGCTGTGCCGGGGCAAGCGCCGAGGCCAGCTCCGTCCCGCCCGCGGGATCCGGACGACACAGAGCCACTACGTCGTGTCCGCGGACCACCAGTTCGGCGACCAGGGCACGACCGATATAACCGCTTGCGCCGGCGACCACCACGCGGCGAGCGGGCGTGCTGACGATCACCGCCCGGGCCAGTCCTTGGGCACCATGACCGGACGGTCTGCCCAGCGTTCGAAGCGAGTCCGGAGTTCGCTCAGGTGCTCACCCCACCAGACCGGGTCGCTGTCGAAGCCCTGCCCGAACTGCGGCTCGGCCGTGGGCAGGTGGCTGCGGATTTCGTCCGGCAGGCGTTCCAGCGACGACCGTCGCAGCGGGCCATAGGGAATCTGCATGGCCTGGTTTGCGAGGCTGCTGCTGGAAGAGGCGAAATACACCAGTCGCAGCGCCGCCTCCAGGTGCTCGGTATGCTTCACGATGGCGAGCACGTCCCGGAAACGCACGTGTTGATCCCACAGGATTTCGAACGATTCACCCCGCTGGGCGGCGCTGTAGATGCGACCGTTGTAGGCACTGGTCATCACCACGCGGCCGGTCTCCAGCAGCCGCACCGCCTCCTCTCCCAGCGACCACCACTCGATGTGCGGCTTGATGCGATCCATTACCCGGAAAGCGCGATCCACGCCCTCGCGCGTCGCGAGCACCTCGTACACCTTCTCGTGGCTGACCCCGTCGGCGATCAAGGCCCACTCCAGGTTCGTCCGGGGTGTGCGCCGCAAGCCCCGCGGCCCGGGGAAGCGCTCCACATCGAAGAAGTCCGCGATCGACCGGGGCTTGCCCTTCAGCGCCTTCGAATCATAGGCGACCACCGTGGCTGCAGCCACGTTGCCGATACCGCACGGCGTCAGCGCACCTTCGAAGAAATCCTCGCTGGCCGGCGTCCCATCGGGCGCGGCCGGAAGGGCGGCGGGATCTATTTCGACCAACAAT
>JAWVZU010000011.1:0-32462 GCA_033722075.1 Lysobacterales bacterium | reverse complement strand
CACCCTCGCCACCATGCGCCGGGACGCTGCCCGTGCGGGCGCCGCTTCCGCGCCGCCACGGCTGTCGCTCGGCGCAGGCACCGAGGAGCCGCCGGAGCGCTTTGCCCGCGGCGTGGAGCGCATCCGTCGCTACATTCGCGACGGGGACGTGTTCCAGGTGAATCTCTCGCGCAGCTGGAACGTGCGATGCGAAAGTGATGCCGACGCCGTATACGCGGCCTTGTGCCGGGCAAACCCGGCGCCGTTCGCGGGCTCGGCGCGCATCGGTTCGGCTGCGGTCCTGAGCTCCTCTCCGGAGCGGCTTGTGGAAGTGCGCGGCGATCGCGTCGAAACGCGGCCCATAGCGGGGACGCGACCGCGTTCGGTGGACCGTAGCGATGACGGGAGCATGACGGCGGAGCTCATCGGACACCCGAAGGAGCGCGCCGAGCACATCATGCTCATCGACCTGGAGCGCAACGATCTCGGGCGCGTTTGCGAACCGGGCAGCGTGGAGGTCAACGAGCTGATGGTCGTCGAGAGCTATGCCCACGTGCACCACATCGTTTCGAATGTGCGCGGGACGCTGCGCCCCGGTATCCGGCCCAGCCAGATCGTCCGGGCCGTCTTCCCGGGCGGGACCATTACCGGGTGTCCGAAAGTCCGGTGCATGGAGATCATCGCCGAACTCGAGGGCGAGGGACGCGGCGCTTATACGGGATCCATGGGTTACCTCAACCGGGACGGCAGCCTGGACCTGAACATCCTTATCCGCACCGTCGTGCACGAGCCGGATCGGCTGAGTTTCCGCGCCGGCGCCGGGATCGTCGCCGATTCGCAGTACGAGCGGGAACTAATTGAGACGCGATCAAAGGCCAAGGGCCTGCTGCTCGCCCTGGGGATAGCCGGCGCATGACCCTCGTGAACGGCGTCGAGACCGACCGTGTGCCGGTTACGGACCGCGGGCTGCTCTATGGGGACGGGCTCTTCGAGACCATGCGGTTCGATGCCGCAGGTTGCGCCCTGTGGCCGTTGCACATGGAACGTCTGCGCAGGGGCTGCCGGCGGCTGGAGATCCCGGCCCCGGACGGGAAGGTCCTGGAATCCGAGACCCAGGCGTGCGCCCGAGGCGGCGAATGCATGATCCGCTTGAGCGTCACACGAGGCAGCGGTTCCCGTGGCTACGCACCGCCGGCGAATTCGGAACCCACCCGCATCGTCCAGCGATTCCCGCTCCCCGCCAGTGATGGTAAGCCGCTGCGGTTGCTGGTGTGCGAAACGCGTCTCGCCGGGCATCCGGCATTGGGGACGATCAAGCATTTGAACCGGCTCGAAAACGTGCTCGCAGCGGCAGAAGTGCAGCGCGGAGGTTGCGGGGAGGGACTGATGCTGGATTGCTCGGAACGGATCATCGAGGCCACCAGCGCCAACTTCTTCGTCGTGCGTGGCGAAACCTGCCTGACACCCGAGCTGGAGGGCACCGGTGTAGCCGGCGTTTTCCGGGCCTGGCTGGCGGATCGCGTTGATCTTGTGGTGATGGATTTGGGCCTCGGAGACCTCGATCCGGGTGATGGCCTGTTTCTGGCCAACGCCGTGACCGGGATCCGACCGGTGGGCGAGGTTGTGGGTCTCGGCAAGTTCGACGTCGCCGCAGTTGCCGCGTTTTCCGCGGAAGTAGGTACCCCATGGTCCGGCGCCTGATTCTGGTCCTCGTCCTCGTGGTCGGGGCGGCACTCGGCTACGGCTGGTGGTCCTATCAGCAGTTCCTGGTCACGCCGCTCCAGGTTCCGGACGGCGGTACGGAGTGGATACTGGAGCGGGGGACGAGCTATCGCGCGATGGTCCGTGACCTGGCCGAGCGGGGCGTCCTGGAAGACGGTTGGCGCTGGCGCCTCCTGGGGGTTCTCGACCCACGCACGCGCCGCCTGCAGGCTGGGGAGTACGCGCTGGCGCCGGACCTGACCCCGAGCGAACTGCTTGCCTTGCTGGAGGCGGGCGCGGTCGTATTGCATCGATTCACGATCGTCGAAGGTTGGAACTTTGCTACGCTCCGCGCCACGCTCCTGGAGCACCCGGACGTCGAGCCTGACCTGGGAGACCTCGACGGCGCGGCACTGATGGCATCGCTGGGCTCGGATCAGAGCCATCCGGAAGGCTGGTTTCTACCCGAAACCTACCGGTTTCCGCGTGGCACGCGCGCGACCGTCATCCTGCAACGGGCGCATGACGCCATGCGCAAGGCGCTGGAGGAAGCCTGGGCCGGACGTGCGACAGGTCTGCCCCTGGACAGCCCCTACGAGGCGCTGATCCTGGCCTCCATCATCGAAAAGGAAACGGCCGTTCCCGAGGAACGTGGCGAAATCGCCGGCGTCTTCGTGCGCCGCCTGGAGCGCGGCATGCGGCTGCAGACCGACCCGACGGTCATCTACGGCATCGGGCCCGCCTTCGACGGCAACCTGCGGCGCCGGGACTTGCGGGCCGACACGCCCTACAATACCTACACCCGGCACGGGCTGCCGCCGACGCCGATCGCCCTGCCGGGGCGGGCCTCTCTCGAGGCCGCGGTGAACCCGGCGCCGGGCGAGACGCTTTACTTCGTCTCCCGAGGCGACGGTTCACACGAGTTTTCTGTGACCTATGCGGAACATGAGCGCGCCGTGGACCGGTACCAACGCAAGCGATGAAAGGGAAATTCATAACCGTGGAAGGCGGAGAGGGCGCCGGGAAGAGCACCTGCCTGGCGACCATTCTCTCGGTTCTCGAGGACCACGCCATTCCGCATGTCACCACGCGGGAACCCGGGTCGACGCCGGCGGGCGAGCGGATCCGCTCCATCCTGCTTGATGCGGAACTGGACGATCTGTGCCCCGAAGCCGAGCTGCTGCTCATGTATGCCGCGCGGGCGGAACTGCTGGCCGAAACGATCCGGCCGGCCCTGGCGGCAGGGCAGTGGGTCGTCTCCGACCGATTTTCCGATGCGAGCTATGCCTATCAGGGCGGCGGACGTGGGTTGCCCCGCGAACGACTCGACCGGTTGGAAGAGTGGATCGTCGGGGATTGCAGACCGCACCTGACGATCCTGCTGGATGTCGATCCCGAGGCCGGTCTCGCCCGAGCGGTTCATGCCCGGGAGGCGGATCGGTTCGAGCGGGAAGCAGCGCTGTTCTACACCCGAGTCCGGGAAGCCTATCTGCGGATCGCGGCGGCAGAGCCGGAGCGGATCAAGGTGGTCGATGCGGGCCAGTCGCTGGAGACGGTTCGCCGGGCCGTCCACCGCGAAGTGTCCGATTTCGTCGGTGCGCGGGTGGCATGATCCATCCCTGGCTCCAGACGAACTGGGAGAACCTGCTTGCCTGCGCCGATGCGGACCGGGTCCCTCATGCCCTTTTGCTTCATGGTCCTCGGGGGGTCGGAAAGCGCAGCCTCGCGGACGCGTTTGCTGCGGCGCTGCTGTGCGAGGACCGGGAGGCGGGCGCAAGCGCCTGCGGTTCGTGCCAGGCGTGCACGCTGGTCGCCGCCGGTACCCATCCGGACCTGCACCGGGTCGGCCTCGAGGAGGATCGGTCCCAGGTACGGGTCGACCAGATCCGCGAACTGTCCCGGCGCGCTGCTCTGACCAGCAGCCGGGGTACTTACCAGTTGTTCATCGTTGATCCGGCCGATCGGATGAATCGCTCGGCCGCCAACGCGTTCCTGAAGACCCTCGAGGAGCCGCGCGCCGGGAGCGTTCTGATGCTGGTGGCCGATACCCTGGGCAATCTCCCGGTAACGATTCTCAGTCGCTGCCGCCGGCTCACGATCGCGCTCCCGTCACGCGACGAAGCTCGCGCGTTCCTGGCAGGAAAGGTGTCCGAGGCCGATATGGACCTCCTGCTGGAGGCCGCCGGTGGATCACCGGGCCTGGCAGCCGAATATGTTGACGCCGGACTGGAGGGCGCCTACCGGCAGATCCGCCAGGACCTGGGTGCGGCCCAACAGGGGCGGGAAGGTCCGGTGGAGATTGCTGAACGCTGGGTGGCGGAGAATCCGGCTCAGTGCCTGGACTGGATGGCGTCGCTGCTGACGGAGACGAGCTGGGCCCTGGCCCGGGGGCAGGAGCCGCCGGTCGCCTTGACAGGCCGGTGGGATTTGGTCAGCCTTACGAAGCTGTTGGCAGAGACGTACGAAGCACGACGTTTGTTGGAAACCTCGTTGCGGCCGGAACTGCTGATCGAGGCCTTGCTGATCCGCTGGGTCGGCGATCCGAAGATGACTGGAGGAAGTCCGTGGTAGGAGGAATGCCCCGACAAGGGATCCTGTCGCTGTCCATCAAGGACAAGCAGGCGCTGTACCAATCCTACATGCCGTATGTGAAGCATGGGGGCCTGTTTGTTCCCACCAACAAGCAATACAAGCTCGGTGACGAGGTCTTCATCCTGTTGACGCTGATGGAAGACAACGAGCGGATTCCCATCGCCGGTCAGGTCGTCTGGATCACGCCGGTCGGATCGCAGGGAAACCGGATGACCGGGATCGGCGTCCAGTTCGGTGATGGCGCGGACGGCGAAACAGCCAAGACCAAGATTGAAACCTACCTGGCCGGTCTGCTCTCCTCGGAGAAGGGCACGCACACCATGTAGCCGCCCCTGTGGGAGCGACGTCCTAGTCGCGACATGGACCGGCCGCCCCTATTCGCGATCCGCGAATCGCTCCTACGAGTTTGTGTGTTCGGATCGCGACCGGAAGTCCGACGAACCAGTATGTCCGGTACGCGTCAGTCTTCCGTCAGGTCGTCCCAGCCGGCATCCGGCTTGAACCGATCGCCATGGCTGGCAGCGAGAGATTCAAGGCGACTCTTCAGCTCAGTCGGACCCGTGTCCATGATGTGCTGGTAGGGGCCACCGCGGAAGGGCGCGAATCCGGTGCCGAAAATCATGCCGGCATCGAGCAGGTCCGGGTCGTCGGTGACGCCCTCCCGCAGGCAGCGAACCGATTCGTTCAGGTAGGCCAGGATCATCCGGTCGGTCAGGTCGGCCGGCGGTGAATAGTCGTCGGGCACGTCCGGCTTTTCCGGCTTGCCCTTGTCGTCGTAGCTGTAGAATCCCTGGCCGTCCTTCTTGCCGCGCTTGCCGCCCTCGACCATTTCTTCCAGCCGCTCGGGAATGTCGAGCCCGAACGCATCCGCCAGCACCGTGGCAACTGACGCGGCGACGTCCAGGCCGACCTGGTCCGCCAACTCGATCGGACCCATGGGCATGCCGAAACGCTTGGCCGCCTTGTCGATCACCGGGCCGGGAACACCTTCCTGATACAGCTTGAAGGATTCCAGCATGTAGGGCATCAGGATCCGGTTGACCAGGAACCCTGGAGTGGAGGTAACCGGAACGGGCAGACGGTCGATCTGCTTGGCAAAGCCCATGCAGCGCTCTTCGATGGCCGGGTCCAGCTTGTCGTGACGGACGATCTCCAGAAGCATCATCTTCGCTACCGGATTGAAGAAATGCAGTCCGATCAGACGTTCCGGCTGCTTGAGCGCTTCGCGCAGATCCTGCAGCGGAATGCTCGACGTATTGGTTGCGAGAATGGCCGAGTCCTTCATGCGTGGCTCGATCTCGCGGTAGAGGTCCTGCTTTCCTTCCAGATTCTCGAAAATGGCCTCGATGATCAGGTCTGCCTTGTCCACCCCGTCGCCAGCCACATCGGACTGAAGCCGCGCCAGCGTTTCCTGGACCTTCTCGGGTTTGCGCAACTTCTTCTCGAACAACTCCCTGGCCCTCTTGAGGGCCGGGTCGATGTATTTCTGCTCCCGGTCCTGGAGGGTCACTGTTAGGCCCTTGTAGGCACACCAGGCGGCAATGTCGCCGCCCATGGTCCCCGCGCCGACCACGTGGACATGCTCGATGCCCGCCGACTTCGGATCACCCAGGGAACGCAGCCGCTCGCGCAGGAAGAACACCCGCAGCAGGTTGCGTGCGGTGGAGGTCTGGGCCAGCTTGGTGACGGAACGGGCCTCGGCAACCATCATCTTGTCGGGATCGCCGCCATGACGTCGCCACAGGTCGATCATTGCGAAGGGCGCGGGGTAATGCTTCGGGTTGGCCTTGGCGCGAGTCTTGTCGGCAATGATCTTGGCCAGAACCTGGCGTGCCGGCCAGCTGTTGGTGAGACGTGCCGGGATGGACGGCTGGTGGGGCTTGTTGCTGCCCAGGATGAGCTTCTCGGCCGCATCGACCAGACTGTCTCGCCCGGTGACCCGGTCAACGACCCCCTTGCTCAGCGCCTGGGTTGCTCGCAGCCCGCGTCCGGTCAGCATCATGTCCATTGCATCCGGTGCGCCGATCAGACGTGGCAAACGGACCGTGCCGCCCCAGCCGGGATGAATGCCCAGCATGACTTCGGGCAGGCCGATGCGCGTGCTCGGCTCGTCGCTGGCAACGCGGTAGGTGCAGGCCAGTGCCAGCTCCGTGCCGCCACCCATGCAATGTCCGTGGATGGCCGCCGCAACCGGGCAGGGCAGGGCTTCGAGTCGATCGAATACCCGCTGGCCGCGTCGCAGCGTGGTGAACACTGCGCCGGACTTGAACAGTGTCTCGAATTCCTTGATGTCGGCGCCGACGCAGAAGCCGGCATCCTTGCCGGAGGTGATGATGACGCCGCGGGGCGGTTCGATGGCCAGACGTTCGACGAGCTGGTCCAGTTCGCTCATGACATCAGTCGAAAAGGCGTTCACCTTCGAATCTGCCTTGTCGAAGATCAGTGTGACAATGCCGTTTTCGCCGGATTGCCAGCGCCAGTTGCTGAGTTGCAAGCCTTCAAACATTCCCTTGTTGCTCCTGCGAGTACCTGATTGGATTCGGGCTGGTGCCGGCGTGCGCAGAACTGGACGGCTGGCCCAGCCCGGTGCCGGAAAGTCCCGCAATTTACGGACTAGCTAGCTTACCGATTATCGCGTCGAAGCGCGAGGCGGTGACCAGCGCCAGTGCCACGGTTCGTAGGTGATGCCGTGGGGATTGTCCCGAGGATAGGAGAGGGTGAAACGGAACCGATCCGCATGGCGCTTGAGCCACGCGAAGGCATCGCTGTTCTCGAAGGTTTCCTCCAGAGCCGGGCAGCCTGGGGCCGTGACGTCCACCGCGCATCCGCTGTGATGCTCGCTGAATCCCGGGGCGGCGGATACCCTGAGGATGCGATCGATGGGCTGGCCCTTTTCGAGCTTGCGTCGGATCAGACCGGTCTGGTAGTCGAAGCCGCGAAACGCAGAGACGACCTGCAGGTCCACGCCGTCGTCGTCCGCGGCCGCAACCATTTGCCGCCACGCCTGGGCAGCGCCGGGTGTCAGATACTGGATTCGATCGAAGACATCGCGACCGATCGACACCAACCGGTTGGCTTCATCAACGAGCGGAAGCCCGGACACGGCACTGAAATCATCGGGGATACCCAGTTCCAGCATGACCATATGGACCCGTTGCCGATAGCGCCGGTGGTGTGCCGAAGCCATGCCCTTCAGCCGGGCCCGGGTCTGTTCCGTGCTGCGCCAGCGATCGCCGGTCGTGGGGGAGAAGGCAAATTTTCGGAGCAGGCCGCGGGCGGGTTCGTTGTTACCACGAATCCAGATTTCGTCCCGTTCGGCAAGCAGCGCGCCGAGCCATGCAAACAAGGTCTCGGTGCCGCGACCACGGTTGCGTTGGGCGGGCTCCAGCTCGAGCCAGGGGCCGTGGCCGGTCTCGCCGATGAAGCCGGCAGTATTGCCGGTGGCGCGAACCTCGATGACCTTCAGTGGGTCGAGATCGCGCGCCGAGTCCGGCATCAGCTCATCCTCGTGGGGCGGTCTCAGGAGCAGGTCCTGGGTCAGCATCAAGTCGCAGAACGGTCGCATGGGGAGCAGATCTGATTCGATCAGGGAGCAACCGGGGCGGCGGTTACGGAGGTGATTTCGAAGTTGCCCAGTGTATTGACTCCGTCGTAGAAATCCCAGGGATCCCCATTGCCGTAGCTCAGGGCGATGTGGCCGGCATCAAAACCGCCCAGGGCCGCATCATAACTGACCCACCGCCCGTCGATCAGCGCCTGCGTCCAGGCGTGGGGTACGAATACGTCCTCGGCACCCAGCCAACGGTCCACATAGGCCACGCCGGTCGCGATCCGGGTCGGGATGCCCGAGGCTCTCCCGAGAGCGGCCAGCAGCAGGGCGTGTTCCGTGCAATCGCCGCTGCGGTTGCGGGCGGTCTCCAGGGCGGTCGCGTAGCCCACCGAGAGATTCTTGTCGGACACGTAGTCGCGGACGAACCGCTCCAACCGCTGCATGATCTGGTCCGGGGCCGTTGCGTTGCCACGTGCCTCGTCGGCCAGGCGGGCGATCTCCGGTGCATCTGTCTGGAGCCAGCGGGTCTGGCCGAGAAACGGGTCCGGGTCCGGGTCTTCGAAAGGGCTCGAGTTCGTGGCCGCCCGGACCGGTTGAATGCGGATCCGGAAGCTGCCGTCATCCAGCAGTTCCACCCATTGTTCGTCGGATTGCGGAAAATGCAGGTCGGCATCGCCCTTGGGGCTGATTTCGTAGGTGATGCCTGTCGCCAGCGCTGCGTTGTCCAGGTCGTCGGGAGACCGGGCAAACGCCTGGGTGAAGAACTCCGCCGGTTCCTCCATCGCGGTAGCGCACCGTTCCGGGCAGGCGATCGTCTCGAGCGACATGCCCATGATCGAGAAGCGCATCTTCTTCGGTACCAGATCCTCGTTGACCCAGGCCACGGCGGTCGTTGTCGTCTGTCCCAAGTCCATGACCTGTTCGGTACGGGTGAGTTCCATCTCGACCCCGAACAGGTCGACGGTCTCGGGCTCCCCGATGATGACTTCCACCTCGGTGGCCTGTAGCGACGACGGAATGAATACCTTTGCGGTGAATCGGCTGTCGGGTTCCAGCCCGTGTTTCAGCGTCGCGATGCGCAGGGCCTCGGAAAGCATCGCTCCCTCGGGCCAGGGGAATTGCTGGGTCTGGAGACTTCCGCCGCTATCCGTGGTCACCGTGGCGATTCCGTTCTCGACCACGCCTTCGATCAACATTTCACCGCCGCCGATCTGCTGTCGCGCGAAGAATGCCAGCGGCTTCCCGTCCCGCGTCTCGGTGGATCCCTCGATCGTGGTCATCGCGATGCTCACGCCACTGCGCTTGATGGTGATGTGGACGGTCTGTTCGTGGACGACCCGATCGGGGTAGACGGTTCTGACGGATCGGAGATGGCCGGTCTTCTGACCTTCCAGCAAGAGGGCCATCCACTCAACCTCCTGCTCCAGGGGCGGGTCGCTTGCCTGGGCCACGGAGACGACCGTCAGCATGCAGACCAACAGTCCGGAGACCGCGCATTTCATGAGTTTCATCCGTAGAGCCACTCAGCCAAACAGGAACGGACCGGTGTCGACCGGTTTGTCAGCCGGCGGGAATCTTCAAGACATCGCCCACTCTGACCAGATCGCCGTTGATCGCGTTCGCCTCACGCAGGCGATTCAGACTGATCCGATGCTTGGCGGCAATTTCGCTCAGCGTTTCACCGCGAGACACGATGTGACGTTTGCGGCCACCGTTCCTGGCAACCCAGGTTCCCGGCGGCGGAGACTGTTCGAAGTAGGCGATGATCCCGTCGGCAATCGCTCGCGCGATTCTCTCCCGGCCGCGTCTCGACTTCAACCGCTTCTCTTCGTCGGGATTGGTGATGAATGCGGTTTCCACCAGGACCGAGGGGATGTCGGGTGAGGTGAGCACGGCAAACGGTGCCCGTTCGACATGTTTCTTGTGGACCTTGCCGACCCGCTCGAGTGCTGCGAGAACCTTCTCGGCGGCCCGATCACTGGCTTCCAGGCTGGCCGACTGGGACAGGTCGAGGAGGACCGCCGCGAGCGTATCGTCCTTGTCGCCGAGACGGACACCGCCGGCGAGGTCGGAGCGGTTCTCCCGATCGGCGAGCCACTTGGCCGCCTCGCTGGAGGCCCGGCGCTGTGAGAGCACGAACACGCCGGAGCCCCGGACCCGGCGATCCGGAAATGCGTCGGCGTGAATCGAAACGAAGAAGTCGGCCCGGTGCTGGCGTGCTTTTGCCGGTCGGCCCAGGTGTGGAATGTAATAGTCCCCGTCGCGAACGAGTACGGCCTTGAAGCCGGGAACGGCATTGATCGAAGCCGCTGCTTCCCGGGCGATGGCGAGGGTGACGTCTTTTTCCCGCGCGCCGCTCGGCCCGATTGCCCCCGGGTCCTCGCCTCCGTGCCCAGCATCGATGGCGACGACGATATCCCGCTCCTGGGTGACGATTTCCTCCGCCTTCCGAACCGGTTCCCCGGAGGCCGTGGACTGGCCGTGCAGGTCGATCACGAGACGATGGCTGTAGGACTCGGCCGGCGGCAGGAGGAAGCTCTTGGGGCGTGCGCGGTTCTTCAGGTCAAACACGAAGCGCAGGTCGCCGGACTGCTGGGAACCGCTCCGAATGCCTGCAAGGAGTTCGCCGCTGCCTGCGGGAAGCTGGAGATCCGACCGGAGGGTGCTGGACTCTAGATCGACCACCACGCGCTCGGGATTTGCGAGCGTGAAAACCCGGTAGTCGACGGCTTCGTCAAGTTCGATTACGGCGCGCGTCTTTTCCGGGCCCGCCCAGACACGAACGCCCTCGACCTCCGCCGCCAGGCCGGCCGAGACCAATACGATCCAGACTGCAGAGATGTACAGAAGACGGTACATGCGTTGGGCCCAGAGCACCCCTCTTCTAAGGTGGGGCCCCAATCAAGGCGCGGGACCCGATGGCTGCCATCACTGATAAGAATTAACCGATTGGAGCCGATTTTTCAACTAGATTTCGGGGTTGTGCTTATAACTAGCTGAATTAAATGACTTTAGTTTTCGACGTTCTCGTGGCTGAGGTCAACAGCTCGACGTCGCGATGACCGGCGGAAGCCAGGTCGATCCGGACCGTCAGGTCCGCGTCCGGGACGAGTCCGCCGCCTTGTTCGGGCCACTCGATGAGGAGCAGATCAGTGTCGCCGACCAGGTCCCGAATGCCCAGGAACTCCAGTTCCTCGGGGTCATTGAGACGGTACAGGTCCAGATGGCAGATGCGGCGGTCGCCAACCTCGTAAGGCTCGACAAGCCCATAGCTTGGGCTCTTGACCGGTCCGCTGTGGCCCAGGGCACGCAGCAGGGAGCGGACGAAGGTGGTCTTGCCGGCGCCCAGCGGCCCGACCAGGTGGATCACCGTCGGTTCATGGCCGAGAGATGCCGCGAGCTGCGTCGCGAGATCTCCCAGTGCCGCCTCGCTCAGGTCGGTGTGTTTCATGGGCCGGGATTCACCGCGGGGCGCAAAACGGCCAACAGGTCGGTGGCGAGCATTCCGCGTTGGCCTGCCCGTGCCGCCAGGTCGCCGGCATGGGCATGCACACAGACGGCAAGTTCGGCCGCTGTCATGAGGTCGAAGCCCTGACCCAGCATGGCGGCGGTCACTCCCGTCAGCACATCACCCATGCCCGCGGTGGCCATGCCGGGATTGCCCAGGCGGCAAACGGACCAGCCCCTGTGGTCGGCGATTACCGTTCCGGCGCCCTTCAGGATACATACCCCTCCGTAGCGCTCGGCAAGGGTCTGCGCGGCTTCGAAGCGGTCGGCCTGGATCTCCCCAACCGAGCAATCCAGCAGCCGGGCGGCTTCTCCGGGGTGCGGGGTGAGGATCCAGTTCTCCCGCTGCCGCGGATCGCGCGCCAGCAGATTCAACGCGTCCGCATCCAGAACGACAGGTTGCGTGCCGTCCAGGGCCGCCTCGAAGACGTCTCGGGACCAGTCGCCCTGGCCCAGCCCGGGTCCCAGGGCGAGCACATCGGACCAGTCTCTGATTCGCTTGACCGCCGGCGCATCGGCGACCGCCTCGCTCATCAGCGCCGCGCACGCCAGGGGAATCGCACCGGCGTGGTCCGGGTGGGTCGCCACCTTCACCAGTCCGGCACCGCTGCGCAGTGCCGCCTCGCCCGCCATGCGCACCGCACCGGGCATGCCGGGATGGCCGCCGAAAATTGCGATCGCACCGAAGTTTCCCTTGTGGGCATTGGGCGGCCGGCGAGCTCCGAGGTGCTCGCCGATCAGTGGTTTCCCGATAAGCCGGGCCTGGGCTGGTACTTCATCGTAGACGGCGTCCGGGACCTTCAGGCCGTCGAACACGACGTCACCCGTGTAATCGACGCCTTCCCCGGTGTAGAGGCCGCGCTTGCGCCCGATGAATGTGACCGTGGTCGTGGCGCGGACGGCGCACCCGAGGACTCGACCGGTATCGGCATGGACCCCGGTTGGAATATCCACCGCGAGAACCGGCAGACCCGACGCATTGATCGCTTCGACTGCTTCCCCAAAGTCTCCTTCCGGCGGTCTGTCCAGGCCGGTTCCGAGGATCGCATCGACAACCAGGTCGGCCTCGAAGTCGTCCGCGGACCAGGGCTGGGCTTCTCCACCGGCGTCGCGGTAGTCCTTCCACGCCTGTGCCGCATCACCCTTGAGCTTTTCCGGGTCCACCAGATGGACCAGGTCCACCCGCTTGCCGTCTTCCAGCGCCAGTCGCCCGATCACGTAGCCGTCGCCGGCGTTGTTGCCCGCGCCGCAGACGATGCGCAGAACCGCTGCTTCCGGCCAGCGCCCGCGAAGGACCCGGTAACAGATCTCTCCGGCTCGGGTCATCAGCGTGTAACCGGGCACTTCGAAAGTCTCGATGGCGGTGCGGTCGAGGTCGCGCGTCTGGGACGCCGTGTACAGTCGGATATCCATGGCTCCAATTATACTGGCCGCATGAGACAACAGTGCGAGATCGACTACCAGGCCTTGAGCGAGGACATTCGTCGCTGGGGTGGGGAGCTCGGCTTTCAGGCCGTGGGCATCGCCGATACCGATCTGGCCGAACACGAGGCCCGCCTGATGAACTGGCTGGACGCCGGGTTTCATGGCGAGATGGATTACATGAAACGCCACGGCACCCGCCGGAGCCGCCCGGCCGACCTGGTCCCCGGCACGGTCCGCGTCATTTCCCTGCGGATGGACTACCTGCCGCCCGCGGGTGCCGATCCGATGCAGGTTCTGGACGAGCCGGAGCTGGGCTACGTGTCCCGCTATGCACTGGGTCGCGATTACCACAAGGTGCTGCGCAAGCGAATCCAGAAACTGGCCGACCGGATCAGGCGACGGGTCGGAGATTTCGGGTATCGGGCGTTCGTCGACAGTGCGCCGGTGCTGGAAAAGGCGCTTGCGGAAAAGGCCGGACTGGGCTGGATCGGCAAGCACAGCAATCTGCTGCACAAGGATGCCGGCTCGTGGTTCTTCCTCGGCGAGTTGTACACCGATCTGCCGCTGCCGGTGGACAAGCCCCTGACCAATCACTGCGGGACCTGCACCCGCTGTCTTGAAGTGTGTCCCACCGACGCGATCGTGGCGCCCTACGAAGTCGACGCCCGGCGCTGCATCTCCTACCTGACCATCGAACTGCGCGGTTCGATTCCCCCGGAACTGCGCCCGATGATGGGCAACCGGATCTACGGCTGCGACGACTGCCAGCTATTCTGTCCCTGGAACAAGTTTTCGACGCCCACACCGGAGGCCGATTTCCTGCCGCGCGGCAATCTCGATGCGCCGGCGCTGGTGGATCTTTTTGCCTGGACCGAGGCCGAGTTCCTGTCCCGGACCGAGGGTTCGCCGATTCGTCGCATCGGCTACGAGTGCTGGCTGCGAAACATTGCGGTCGCTCTGGGTAACGCGGGCCCATCGGAAGAAGTTCGGGCCGCGCTGGTCGCGCGCGAGGACCATCCGTCCCCCCTGGTGCGCGAACATGTCGCCTGGGCCCTGCGACAAATCGACCGCGAATAGACTATGATCCGGTCAAGGCTTAGTGAAGAAGCGATCATATGTTCGATCTGAAGATCAATCCCGAAAAGAATGCGATTCTGTGCGTCCTGAGCGGGAAGTTCGACGAAGCGGAGGCGCATGACTACGTCTCCAAGTTCAAGGACGGCGTCGATCGTCTGGAACCGGGGATGGTGGTGATCACGGACCTCACGGAGTTCGTGCCGACCGACGACGAGGTGCGCCGCATTCTGCAGGAAGGCAGCAAATACGCGGTCGAGCGCGGGGTATTGCGTGGTATCCGGATCGTGACTGAATCGGTCAGCTCAAAAGTCGGGAATATCCAGCTGAACAAGACCGCCCGGGAGCTCGGCTACAAGGTCGACGTGGTGAACTCCCTGGACGAGGCCAAGCGCCTGCTCGGCTGGTAGTTCACCACAGCGGCCGACCGTAGAGTCGACTGATCCAGCCGACCAGGAGCGGCACCAGACCCAGGATCGCCAGCCCCCCCGCGAATCCCTGCAGCAAGCGCCACCCCTCGGTCCGTTCGCGTTGGTATTGCGGTGGCGTATGGATGGCCAACAAGAGTGGCCGTCCGGCTGCGTACCGTTCCGAGGGCCAGTCGCCAGTGTTGTAGCGCGCGCGAACCCAGACGGGTCCCCCAACCGGGTACTCCTCCGCCGTTGCAACGGCGCAGGAACCGTAGGAGCCCAGCATTCGGAGGCCCACGGGGGTGGCCCGGTCACTGAGCAGTACGTAAGGGTATTGGCTCAACGCCTGGCCCAGGGCGGTCCAGTTGCGCTCGTAGCGCCACCGGTTGACCGGAAGTCCGGCGACGGGAATGAGTCGTCCGGTCCAGGTGCGGTCCTGTCTTTGCGGCCGGAGCGCGCCGAGTTCGTGCGAGAGCAACCACAATCCGGTGTCGTCGCCTGCCACGCCGAGGGCATGCTGGTAACGTTCGTCAGTCCAGTGGCCGACGGTTCCATGGGAACCGAAATCCAGTCGGGCGAACGCCGCGACGGGTGGATCAGCGACGGTGACCCGGCAGCCGACCAGCGCTTCCAGGCGATCGCGCGAAAATGGGGCCCTGAGCGACACCGGCTCTTCCGAGGGGCACGCCGCGAAACGTGGTTCGTCGAGGCCGGTCTCGCGCCATGCCGGATCGAAGGACGGTTCAAGCGGGACTGCGGCCCAGCGGCTTTCCATGGATCGTGTCGCCTTGGTGCAAAGCGAAGCGAGCGCTTCTTCCGGGGGCGGTTGCGCCGCCTTGCGAGCCTGAACGAAGCTCCAGACCATGAGCAGGAGTCCGAATATCCCCATCAGCCCCAGGAAACGTTGCCAGCGGGTGGCCAGTGAATTCGCCAGTTGCCGGTCCGCCGAAAGGGTTTCGGTGACCTTGCGGTAGATCCAGACCAGCGGGGCGAACAGCAGGGCGAGGAAGATCAGCGCAACGGCAAGCACGAAGAATCGGAAGTCCGTGCTTCGATCGAGCACCGCCCGATCCGGGTGGTCCGGGTCATAGTAGACGCTGACCTTTGCCCCGGGTGGGTAGCGAGCGGCCGCGGGCAGGAGGTCGTCGTGGCTGTTTCCCGCGGGCTGGGGAAAATTGCGCCACCACCAGCGTGCCAGGGCGGAACCCTGGTCATTAACGACCAGGCGCTCGAAGCGCGCACCGTACGCGCCCGAGGCGGTCACCCGGTCTCCCGTGTAGGTGCGGCCGTCGACGCTGTAGCGGTAGCGCAGGGAAAGATAGACGATCAGGTCGTCACCCAGCCGGTAAGGGCGAGTTTCGGAGCGGGTCACGACGCCTTCGGTGGCCGGCCACGTGGCCATGGCCTGACTGACGAGCCATTGGTAGCCGCCCACGACGACGCAGATCAGGACGACCAGCAGCGTGCGATTGAACAGACCCAGTCGGCTCACGACGGCGGCGGCTGCCAGCGTCCCCGGGAGAAGATCTCGATCGGTCTGAAGCGGGTCTTGTAGGCCATCTTGGGATGACCCGGCAACCAGTAGCCGAGATACAGGTACGGCAGCCCCAGTTCCCGAGCGTAGGCCAGCTGGGTCAGGATCGCGAAGGTGCCGAGACTCCGGTCGCGCCAGGTGTGGTCATAGAAGCAATAGACCGCGGAAAGTCCGCTCGCCAGGCGGTCGGTCACGGCGATGCCCAGCAGCCGTTCGTCCCAGCGCAGTTCGATGAACAAGGTGTTTGCCCAGCGGCTGAGAAGGAAATTCTCGAAGTCCTCGCGGCGAGGATTGTCCATGCCCCCGCCCGGATGGCGATGGTTCAGGTAGCGCTCATAGAGGCGGAAGTTCTCGTCTGAGAGGTGCGCCTCCGACACGCGCGTCTTGAGGTCCGAGTTGCGGCGCCAGCAGCGGCGCTGGGCGCGGTTGGGTTCGAACCGGTCAACGGGAATGCGCGTTGCGTGGCAGGCGTTGCAGTTGCGGCAATGGGGGCGAAAGATCAGGTCCCCGGCCCGCCGAAACCCCGAGGCGGTCACCGCGTCGTAGATCACTTCCTGGTGATCCGCACTGGGATCGATGACGAGATTGCGCGCGGACCGATCCGGGTAATACCCGCAGCGGTGTTCGACGGTTTGCAGCACGCGTACGGTGGATTGCGCCATGACCAGCCCGATTCTATGGGCTTTACCGCGCTGTTTTCCAGCCGTGCCCCGAGATCCGGGTTTGGCGGTCAGGACAACAGCCGGGGGTCGTCCGCCAGTTCTTCATGGAGGAAAGTCATCAGCGTTCGGACGCGGGCCGTCTGGCGCAGGTCCGGATGGGTCAGCAGCCACAGCCCCGATGTCGCCTCCGCGCAGACCGGAAACAGGCGACGCAGTCCAGCCTGGTCCTGATCGACTGGCAGGAAGGCAATACCCAGCCCGGCGCGGGCCAGCGCCGCCATCGTCGCGAGATTGTTGCTTCGATAGCGAATGATCGAAGCGGGAAACCGGCGGCGCTGCCATTCGAAGATGGTCAGCCTGGAAAAGGCAGCGTCTGCGCCAATGAGGCAATGTCCCGACAGGGCATCGACATCCGCGGGTACGCCGTGCGGCTCCAGGTACGCCTCGCCGGCCACGGCGAACCACGGCAGGTCCACGATCTTGCGACCGATCAGGTGCTCGGGCGGCGCCGCGGTGGCGCGCAGGGCCAGGTCCGCTTCCCGGCGCGACAGGTCGAAATCGGAGTCGCTGACGGCGATTTCGATCTCGATGTCGGGGTAGGCAGCGGCGAAGCGGGCCAGGAGTTCAGGCAAGAACTTCAAGGCGAGCTCCAGGGGAGAGGTCAGGCGAATGAGCCCCGACAGCTGCAGGTCCTTGCCGGCGATGCGGCGGTCGATCTCGTGGATGGATTCTTCGATCCGGCGGGCCTCATCGATGATCGATTCGCCTTCCGGCGTCAGTCGGTAGCCCTCCGGCAGGCGATCGAAAAGTCGGACCTGGAGCTTCTCTTCCATGGCGTTGATCCGGCGAAACACCGTGGAGTGGTTGACTCGCAGGCGTCTGGCAGCACCGGCCAGCGAACCGGTTTCCACGACGGCGAGAAAGAAACGCAGGTCATCCCAGTCATTCATTGCAAATTCGCAAATTAATTTTGCCAATTATGCGGATTCACTTGCGAATATGCCAGGAGTAGGCTGACAGCACCTGT
Source organism: Lysobacterales bacterium (assembly GCA_033722075.1). GTDB lineage: Bacteria > Pseudomonadota > Gammaproteobacteria > Xanthomonadales > SZUA-38 > JAWVZU01. Next base: position 15,001 of record JAWVZU010000011.1, on the reverse strand, counting down.
CCAACCATTGGAGAAAGACATGAATCAGCAACACCTCAATGACTATGGAATTACCCTGCTGCGCGTTTCCCTGGGCATCGTCTACATCGCACACAGCCTGTACCTCAAACTGGTCGTCTTCAGCCTCGCGGGTACCGCGGCGTTTTTTGGCAGCCTGGGACTGCCCGAGTTCACGACCTATCTCGTCTTCCTGGCCGAGGCCGTTGGCGGCATCGCCCTGGTCCTTGGTGTTCAGACCCGCTGGGCCGCTGCGATCCTGGTTCCCGTGGCACTCGGCGCGACCTGGGCGCATCTTGGCGCCGGCTGGCTGTTCAGCGCCGAAGGCGGCGGTTGGGAGTATCCGGCGTTCCTGGCCGCGGCGACGGCAGCGCAGGTGCTGCTGGGAGACGGTGCCCTGGCGCTGAACCGATCGCGGGTCCCGGGCCTCAAGCCCGTCACGGCCTGAGCTTGCCAATCGGCTCACTCGGCAACGGCCGGCAATGACCGTCGGCCATTCTTCTTGCCGCGGGTCAGGGTAGAATCCTGACAAGTCCAAGCAACTTGCGACTCGACTCGCGCCTCAGCATGAGGTAATCAACAGGAGCCCGCTATGACCCATCGCTTCGATCCCGACGGCCAACGCCTGCCCATCAAGTTGGATTCGACTTCCAATGCGGAATACGAACCCATCCCGCTCGAGCCCCACAACCAGTACGCCAACGTACTGGCCCACGAGGCTGCCGAGGCAACGGCCAGGCGTTTGAATGTCAGTCGCCGGGGCTTCCTGGTCTCGGCCTGTGGCGTGGCTAGCACGCTGCTTGCGATCAATCGCGCAAATGCGTCGGCCGGACGGCGTGCAGGCTTTTTCGAGGTTTCCTCCGAGGCGCCCGTTGAAGGGGAACTTGCGGCTGCCGAGCTCGGAAAGCAGGAGTTCATCTTCGACGTCCAGGGCCATTACGTGCCGCCCAGCGTCGCCGCCTCGCGGAAAACAAAGTGCAGCGGGGAGTCGGAACCGGTGAGCCGCGAGTACATGCGCTGCCTGGGCGCCGATTCGTTCATCAAGGACGTGTTCCTGGACGCCGACACGGACATGATGGTGCTGTCTTTCGTGCCTTCGCGCCGCGACGCGGAGCCGCTCACCATCGAGGAAGCTGCGGCGACCCGGGATATCGTGGAGGCCATGGATGGGTCCCATCGCCTGCTGCTGCATGGACGGGTCAATCCCAACCAGGAAGGTGATCTCGAGGACATGGATGAACTGGCCGAACGCTGGGGCGTGAAGGCCTGGAAGACCTATACCCAGTGGGGTCCGGACGGTGAAGGATTCTGGATGGATGACGAGGTGGGCATCCGGTTCATCGAGAGGGCCCGTTCCCTGGGGGTAAAGAACATCTGTATCCACAAGGGCATCCCCTTCGGCCGACGTTCCTACGAGCATTCGCTGTGTACCGATATCGGGCGGGTCGCCAAGGCCTACCCGGACGTGAATTTCCTGATCTACCACTCCGGCTGGATCCCGGGGCAGCCGGAAGGACCCTACGATCCGGACCGGGGCGAGGGCATCGACGAGCTGATCAAGTCACTGGAAGAAAACGGCGTGGGCCGGAACAGCAACGTCTACGCGGAGCTGGGCAGTACCTGGCGGGGACTGATGCGGGATGTGGACAGTGCCGCCCATGGTCTGGGCAAGTTGCTGAAACATGTCGGCGAGGACAATGTCCTGTGGGGTACGGATTCGATCTGGTACGGATCGCCGCAGGACCAGATCCAGGCCTTCCGGACCTTCCAGCTCAGCCCCGAGCTACGGGAAGCCCACGGCTATCCGGAAATCACGCCGGAACTGCGCGCCAAGGTCTTCGGCCTCAACGCCCTGAAGCCCTATGCGATCAGCATCGACGAGGCGAAGCGTCGCGCGGCCAATGATCCGATCAGCCGCGGACGAGCCAATTACGCGGAAGACCCCGATCCCCACTACCTGACCTTCGGACCGAAGGATCGGCGCGAGTTCCTGCGCTTCCTGGCCCTGGGCGGCGGTAATCCCTAGCGAGGAGGCGACGATGAGCAATGTGGTCGAGCGCTCGGAACCGACGCCCTGCACCCGGGGACCGACGGACAGCGGCGTGGAGTTACTTTCCGCGCGTAAGGCGACGCTGGGCGAGGGCATGACCATTCGACGTCTGATTCCCCAGAGAAGCCGCCGGATGGTCGGCGCCTGGTGTTTCGTGGATCACTTTGGTCCCGTGGAACTCCCCGCGGACCATCCGGGTCTGCGGGTCGGCCCGCATCCGCACATCGGGCTGCAGACGGTGACCTGGCTGGTCGCCGGCGAGGTACTGCACCGCGACAGTCTCGGCCATGAACAGCTCATCCGCCCGGGTGCGGTCAACCTGATGACCGCCGGACGCGGCATCTCCCACTCGGAGGAAAGCCCGGAGAACAGAGGGCCGCAGTTGCACGGTATTCAGCTCTGGGTCGCGTTGCCCGAGGCCCACCACGCGACGGAGCCTGCTTTCGAACATGTTGCGGAGCTGCCCCGGATCGATTCCGGTGGGATGCATATCACCGTGTTCATGGGTGAAGGCCTTGGCCTGAGGGCACCGACAAAGTCGTATACACCGATCCTCGGGGCCGAACTGAGGTTCGATGAACCGGGCCGGCAGGCGCTGAAGCTGAACCCGGACTTCGAGCATGCACTGGTGCTGGTCGAGGGCGAAGCCGAAGTGGCGGGCCATTTGCTGGAAGCCGGGAGCCTGGCTTATCTGGCGCCGGGACGGTCGGAAGTGGCGATCTCGACGCGCTCGTCTGCGCTGCTCATGCTGGTCGGCGGAGCGCCTTTCGAGGAAGAGGTGATCCTGTGGTGGAACTTTGTTGCCCGCACCCATGAAGAGATCGAACATGCGCGCAAGGACTGGGAAGGGTCCGACCGTTTCGGTCGGGTGGACGGCTATGTCGGCGACCCGCTCAGCGCTCCGGCGCTGGCGGGCCGCCTCAAGTGATGAAAAAAACTAGCCTGCAAAATCCAGGTTAGTAACGGAATCCGAAGTAGAAGTCGCCGCTGCGGAAGTAACCGCCGTGATGCTCGCAATAGCGATAGCCATGATGGTGGCGGTTCAGCCGAAGTACCGGGCGGTAGCGATGATGGTGATCGCGGTATCCATGGCGGTGTGGCCTATAGAACGGGCGATGGCGATACCCGTAGTAGCCACGGTGGTTGCGGCGGTCGTGGCGTGAGCGATGCCCATAGCGCCGGTAGTCATGTCGATAGTCCCGGTAATGGCGATCGCCGTAACGGTCGTAGTGCTTTCCATGACCATCGTAGCCGTGGGCCTGGGCGATGCCGGTGCCCGCGAGGCTCAGGAACAGCGCTGCCAGTAGCGTCAGAATGGTCTTTTTCATCGTCATACTCCGTGCCAGTTGGAGCTCAGTCTGCCCCGGTGCGGCTGAATCCGCCCTGAACACGCATGCTTTGGCTTTACCCCCGGAACATGAGCCAGACAGCGGCAACCGCAGCGATCAGTACGACGCTGGCGATCAGGTCCATCCTTCGCCATGCGGGCTGGCTCTCGAGGCCGGGCAGGTGTTCGTCGGCATCGGGAATCTGCATTGCCTCGGCGCGACCCGGTTGTTCGCCGGCACGGGCGAGCGTCAGACCGTCGATTTTCTCGTCCGGCGGCGTCGGTGTGAGCAGGCTGACCACGACCAGGACCCCAGAGCAGACCACAAACAGCAGGATGGCGAAATGAAGGAAGTTGATATCGCCATACCAGTGCAGGGGGCCGGCCAGCGACGACTTGTTCAGTTCGACCACGAGACGACCGATTCCGAGGACGAAGCCGGTCACCAGACAGGCGATCGCCCCGGTCGCGTTGACCCGTCGATAGAACACGCCCAGCAGGAATACCGCGGCAATCGGCGGTGAGATGTAGGCCTGAACGCTCTGCAGGTACTGGTAGAGTTGCCCGGAAATCAGCTTCATCATCGGAATCCACAGCAGGCCGAAGCCGACGAGGACCAGGGTAGACACCTGCCCGACCACCACCAGCGACCGCTCCGATGCCCCCGGGTGCATCTTCTTGTAGATGTCCCAGGTGATCAGCGTCGAGCAGGAATTGAACACCGACGACAGCGAGCTCATGAGCGCGGCGAGGAGCCCGGCAACGACCAGGCCCCGCAAACCGGCCGGCAGGAGGGTCCCGATCAGCGCGGGGAGCGCCTGATCCGGGGTTTCCAGCGTCAGGCTGCCCTGCTGGGACAACGCGTAGGCGATCACCCCGGGGATGACGAAAATGAACAGCGGCAGGAGCTTCAGGAAGCCACCGAAGATCGTCCCACGCCGGGCATGATCGATGTTCTTGGCCGAGAGGACGCGCTGGACGATGAACTGGTCGGTACACCAGTACCATACGCCGAGGATCGGCGCGCCGAAAAGGATGCCGGTCCACGGAAAATCCGGATCGCTCATCGGTTTCCAGAGGGTGAAGAAGCTGCTGCCGGCCGTGGTGTACATGGCCTCCCATCCGCCGACGGCATTCAGGCCAATGAGGGTGACGGCGATGGCCCCGCCGAGCAGTACGAACATCTGCAGCAGGTCCGTGTAGAGCACGGCCCTCAGGCCGCCGAAGATCGTGTAGATGCCCGTGGCCACCACCACGATCAGCGCGCCGGTCCAGAAGTTCAGTCCCATCAGCGTTTCGAAGACGATGCCACCGGCGGCAATGGTCACGGAGATCTTGGTCAGGACGTAGCCGACGATCGAGATCACCGCCAGGTACCAGCGGGCCGCCGGAGAATAACGCCGTTCGAGGAACTCCGGCATGGTGAACACGCCGGTGCGCAGGTAGAAGGGCACGAACAGCCAGCCCAGGATCAGCAGGATCAGACTCGCCAGTATCTCGAACTGCCCCACGGTCACGCCGCTGGCGGCACCGGTCCCGGCGAGCCCCACGAGGTGCTCGGAGCCGATATTGGATGCGAACAGGGATGCGCCGATCACGAACCAGCCCGCGTTGCGTCCCCCAAGGAAATAGCCTTCCGCGGTCGCACGTGTGGCTTCCCGCCGGGTGACCCAGAAGGCAACCCCGAAGACCAGCAGGAAATAGCCGGCGATGATGAACCAGTCCAATCCGGCGAGGAGGTTCATCGCGAATCTCCCGGGTGGCGCAGCTCCCAGCACTGGTGCGGGTTTCCGCGGGCATAGTCGGGCGGAACGGACTCCGCCGTGATGTCTTCGCAGTGATAATCAGACATGACTTTAGAATCCATCTTGAAGCTTTTGAAGTTATTGGAAAATATCAACAGACCACCCGGCGCGAGACAGCGCATGCAATGGCGGATCAGTTGCGGGTGATCCTGCTGGATGTCGAAGCGCTCGCGCATTGCCTTGGAGGTGGAAAAAGTCGGGGGATCGAGGAAGATCAGGTCGAATTTCTCGCGGCAGCGACGGATCCATTGCAGACAGTCGGCGCGAGCGAGGCGGTGCGTGTTGCCACCGAAGCCGTTCCGGACCAGGTTTTCTTCGGTCCAGCGCAGGTAGGTGCGCGAAAGGTCCACGCTGACGCTGTGTTTGGCCCCGCCGGCGGCCGCATAGACGGTCGCGCTGCCGGTGTAGCAGAACAGGTTCAGGAAACTGCGGTTGCGCGCAAGGCTGCGAATCCTCGCGCGGGTCTCGCGGTGATCGAGAAACAGCCCCGTGTCGAGATAGTCGCTGAGGTTGACCTTGAACTCGAGGCCGCCTTCCCGGACCCAGAATTCCGCTTTCTCCTCGGCCTGGCGGGTGTACTGGGCGTCGCCCTTCTGCCGCGACCGGGTCTTGACGAAGAGCTGCCCCGGTTCCGCGTCGAAGGCGTTGCAGATTCCGTCCAGCGCCTCGTGCAGTCGCTTCCGCGTTGTCGCTTCGGGGATGTTGCCCGGGGCGGCGTACTCCTGGACGTGGAGGTGTTCGTCGTACACGTCGACAGCGACGGCATATTCCGGGATGTCCGCATCGTAGGCTCGGTAGCTGCTGATCTGGTTCTTTTTCAGGTAGCTCTTGAGCTTTCTGCGGTTCTTTCCGATGCGGTTGGCGACCATGACGGCGCCTTCGCTGGGCTCCGCAGGCCGGTCGCCGACAGCAAAGACGAACAGGCGACAGGGAATCGGCCCGTTGAAAATGCGAAAACGGCTTTCCAGAGGAAGCTGGATCTCGCGCGCCAGTTCGTCATGCGCGGTGAGCACGGCGAGCCGGGTGCCCGGACAGTTACGCGCCATGCCCGCACCCAGCACCCGGTAGAGCTCGAAGAGGCCGCGATGCCCGGGATCAAGCCGCTTGCCGTAGGGCGGGTTGGTCGCAAGCAGGCCGCCGGCGGGCAGCACATCGGCCACAGGGAAGTCGCGGATTGCAGCCGACTCCACCCGGATCTTGCCGCCCAGGCCTGCGGCGCGGCAGTTCTCCCGGGCGGCCGCGACCGCACCTCCCTCGACGTCGAAGCCGACGATCGGCGTGTCGAGGCGTGCCAGCCCTTCGCGACGGCGCTCCTCGGCTTCCCCGGTGAGGCGATTCCAGGCGGCTGCGTCGAACCCGGCGAGTTCCTGCAGGCCGAAATTGGGGTTGCCCAGTCCCGGGGCGATATCCGCGGCTGCCATCGCGGCCTCGATCAGGAGCGTCCCCGAACCGCAGAATGGATCGACCAGCGCGGTCGCCTCGGGCCAGCCCGCGCGCCAAAGGACCGCTGCCGCGGCGTTCTCCTTCAGCGGGGCCTTGACGCCGCGGACGCGATAGCTCCGTTCGTGCAGACTTCTTCCCGACAGGTCGATTCCGACCGTCGCGCCCTCCTGGTCCGCGAACGCGTAGACCGTAATCGCCGGGTTTTCGGGGTCCGGCGTGGCATGGTCGCGGCCCAGCCGGTCGACTATTCCGTCCTTGATCCGCAATGCGGCGAAGCGGCTGTTGGTGATCGCCGGATGGCGGCTGGCCGCGTGCACGGCAAAACTGCAACCCCGGGGCAGCACTTCCTCCCAGGGTGTCCCGGCCGCCAGTTCGTAGAGCCCGTCGGTATCCTCCGCATTGCCGTCAGCCAGCGGCATCAGGATGCGGGATGCGAAGCGACTCCACAGGCAGGCCCGATAGGCGGTTTCCAGTGATCCCTCGAAGCTGACGCCGGCTCGGGTCTCGGCACAGGCCGTGGCACCCAGTGCTTCCAGCTCCTGGATCAAGGGGTATTCGAGCGCCTGCGCGCAGGTCGCAAAGAACCTCACCGTCTGAGTGCCCCCTTCATTCGAACGATTATACCGGCAGCGGCGCGCCCTGCATCGGGTCGTGCCGTCGCGGTAAAGAGGCTTTACAATGCCGGAAAAAGGGACCATAGGAATGCAATGCGACTGACTTTCTGGGGGACGCGGGGATCTCTTGCCAAGCCCGGCCCCGACACCGTCCGCTACGGCGGAAATACCTCTTGTGTCCAGCTTGAATCCTCGGCTGGTACCCTCGTCCTGCTCGATTGTGGAACTGGTGCGCACGCGCTGGGGCGAAAGCTGCTGGCCGAACGCGAGCCGCCGGTCAACGGGCACATCCTGTTCAGCCACACCCACTGGGATCACATCCAGGGGATGCCGTTCTTCGCGCCGCTGTTCATGGCCGGGAACGAATGGGACATCTATGGTCCGCACGGTTTCGGCGATTCATTGCGCGAAACGCTATCGGGACAGATGCAGTACGACTATTTCCCGGTCACCCTGGATGCGCTCGGGGCGGATGTGCGTTACCACTGCCTGATCGAGGGGCGCTTCGAAGTCGGTGATATCCAGGTGACCACCCGCTATCTGAACCATCCGGCCCTGACCCTGGGCTATCGACTGGAAGTGGATGGCGCCGTGGTCGTCTACGCTTGCGACCACGAGCCTCATTCACGGCAGCTGGCCACCGAGGCCGGAGAGCTTCGCGGCCAGGACCTCGAGCACGCGGAGTTCCTCCGGGATGCGGATCTGGTGATCCACGATGCTCAATACACGGCGGACGAATATTCGGATCGGGTGGGCTGGGGGCACAGCACGATCGACTATGCCGTGCGTGTGTGTGGTTCCGCCGGGGTCAAGCGATTGGCGCTGACGCATCATGACCCGATGCGCGACGACGATGCGGTGGATCGCATCATGCAGAGCCTGGAGGAACGAATCGGCCCCTTTGATGAAATGGAGGTCTTTGCCGCCGCGGAAGGATCCAGCATTGAACTGGAGGGGGAACGGTCTCCACGGCAGGCGGCCCCAACGCACGAATCGGCAGTCGTTTCCGGCACCGTTCCGGATAATGCGCGGGTCCTGCTTGCGCCGGATCTGCCCAGGGAAAAGACGATCACCGATGCGATGGCCGCAGACGGCATCGAAGCCATTCGGCCGGCGCCGGGACAGGCGCTGATCGACTGCTTCCGGGAGGATCGCCCCTCCCTGGTCATACTCGGCGCGGACCAACTCGACTTATTTACCGCAATCCGGGGGCTTGACGACGCGCACGCGCGACAGGTTCCGATCGTTGGCGTGGGCGAGGTTGAACCGGACGAGGTCGAGCTGACTGATTGGCTGGTGCCACCTTTTTCAACGGAATATGCGCGCAGCCGTATTCGGGCCTGGCTGCTGCGGTCCGAATGCCGCTGGCTCAAGGCACCGGAGCCCGCAGACGAGGCAGAGCGCCTGGCCGCGCTGCGCCAGCTCGATCTCCTCGACAGCGAACCGGAAGAACGCTTCGACCGGATCACCCGCCTGGCCTCGGAGTTGTTTCAGGTTCCGGTCGCGCTGGTCAGCCTCGTCGATGCCGATCGCCAGTGGTTCAAATCGTGTGTGGGCGCGCCGGAACGCGAATCGAGCCGTGAGGTTTCGTTCTGCGCCCACGCCATTCTCCAATCCGAGCCGCTGGTTGTACCCGATGCATTGAACGACGACCGCTTTGCGGATAACCCGGTCGTCGCCGATTCACCGAACGTGCGGTTCTATGCCGGCTGCCCGATCAACTCCCCGGACGGCTACCCGATTGGCACGTTGTGCGTGACGGATTTCAGGCCGCACGAGCCATCACCGCGTCAGATGGACATGCTGCGCGATCTCGCCGCGCTGGTGGAAGTGGAGGTTGCCCGGCGCGAAACCGTGGAATGACCTGGCGGGGAAGTCGACCAAGGTTGCCGATGACGATTGCCGCTTGTCAGGGCGTCATGTCAATTAATCAAACTGATCGTTGTTATTGAATTAATAGGGTGAGCGCATAGAATCGCCCTATGAACATTCGGGCCCTCAAATACCTCGTTGCGTTGGCCGATATCCGCCACTTCGGGCGAGCTGCGGACGCCTGCTTCGTGAGTCAGCCGACCTTGAGCACGCAGATCAAGAAGCTCGAGGAGGAACTGGGTGTGCAGCTCGTCGAACGCATGCCGCGAAAGGTCATGCTGACGGAGGTCGGGGAAGAGATCGTGGACCGCGCCCGGCTGGTCCTGCGGGACGTCGAGCAGATCCGGGAAGTCGCCCGCCGAACCCGCGATCCGGAAGCCGGGGTATTGCGAATCGGCATTTTCCCCACCCTGGGTCCCTATCTGCTTCCCCACGTCGTCCCTGAAATCCACCGGACCTACCCACGCCTGGAGCTGTTGCTCTTCGAGGAAAAGACCGAAATTCTGCTGACCATGCTTCGCGAGGGCCGCCTGGACGCGGCGATTCTGGCGATGCCGATCGACGATGATGGGCTGGAAGTCAGACCGCTCTTCGAAGAACCATTCATCGTCGCCATGCCCAATGGTCATCCCCTCGAGGAGGAGTCGGCGCTGGACCTGGATTCCCTGAGAGGTCACACCGTGCTTCTGCTGGAGGACGGTCACTGCATGCGGGATCAGGCCCTGGAGATCTGCCAGACCGCCAGTGCCAACGAAAAGCCGGGTTTTCGGGCGACCAGCCTGGAAACCCTGCGGCAAATGGTCGCGGCCAACGTTGGCGTGACTCTGCTCCCCACGCTGGCGGTTCAGCCCCCCGTGGCGGTCACCGATTCGATCAGGCTGCGGCGCTTCGCGGATCCCATGCCGGTGCGGAAGATCGGTATGGTCTGGCGAAAATCATCGGCCGTCGGCGGGTTCCTGGAAGATTTCGCCAGGTTGTTCACTAATCTGCCCGATCAGCTCCTGTCGCCACCGAATTGATCCGTGGTGGCGAATTTTTGTTAACCTCTCGCCCCGCCACAGGAAACTTTTGGGCCGAGCAGGCCTCTCATCTTCAAAGCCGCAGGAGTTAGAGCTTGAGACTTGCCACAGCGTTTTTCGGGGTTGTTCTGACCTTCATGCTGGCTACGGCCGCCCACGGCCGGGCTCCCGTTTTCGCCACACCAGACCAGGCCCACCTGATTCGGGCGGCGCGTTCTCTGCAGGACGGCTTTGAGCGGGATGCCTTCGACAAGTTCCTGCTGGCCGCCCGCTACGGGAACAAGGAAGCCCAGAAGAATGTCGGTCTCATGTACATCAAGGGACTGGGCGTCGAGAAGGACTGGGCCAAGGCCCATGCGTGGCTGCGTCTCGCTGCATCCCACGGTGATCCGCGGTTTGCTTCGGCCCGCGACGAGATCTGGGGCACGCTGCGCGAAGATGAGAAGCTGGCCGCCGAGAGCCACTATCGCGAAATCCGCAAGGAATATGGCGATCTCGCGGCTCTGGAGCTGCGCGAGGAGTGGGTCCGCAAGCAAAAGCGCGAGGTGACCGGATCCCGGCTGGGCAAGGTCGGGGCGATGCGGGTCCAGGTGGCCGATGCGACGGGCTATCAGTGGGAGTTTTCCGGCACCGAGTTCTTTTCGGTTCTCGACACCTACGTGACCGATCTCAAACAGCATGTCGGCGAGGTCGAAATCGGTGAATTCGAGGTCATCGAAGGCGACAGCGTCAGCCAGGACGACGGCCAGTAGCCTCGAGCTTCGAATTCGAGAACGGCAACCATGAAGACCTGAAGGTGTGAAGGTATGAAGGTATTCGTGCTTGCTTTCGTTTCCTTGAATTAGCACGCATTCGGTATTCCGGCTATCGCGCGAGCGATTTTTCATGCATTTTCATGGGTTTCATGGTTATCTCAGTTTGAAGCCTTCATGTCTTCAGGCCTTCATGGTTCCCCGCTTTGATTCAGCCGAAGAGGCCGTGCAGGTACCAATCCCGCCGCCCGCGGCACTCCCGGAAGACCCAGGCTTTCCGTCCATCGCCCAGCCGGACGATGTAGTAGTCGCGCGCGATATCCCCGTCATCCCACCAGCCCGACTCGATACGTTCCGGCCCGTCCAGCAATGCCAGGTCGGCCGTGGCCAGGGGTTCCGGCTTGGGCAGCAACCACAGGGGACGAAGCGGAACTTTGTGCGCGGAATGACCACTCACGTTGGACTGGCGACTGGCGTGCCAGGCCCGCTCGGGACGATGATCAGGACTCAGGAACAGATGGTGTATCGCATTCTCGCCCAGCCTGGATCGCAAGCGCTCGAGGAGGCGGGCCCAGGTGTGTTCATCCTGCCGGGAACTCCGTTCGAACAGGTCGGCGTTCCGTACGGCCAGTTCACAGAGGTCGGCGACCTTCAGCACGAGTCGTCGCACCGGCGCGCGTAGCCTTGTGTGGTTGATGCGTTCTCGAAACAGGTCCAGCAGCCGGTTGCGAGACTTGCCGGGCTCCAGCAGGCCGACGGTGAACCCCGTGCTGTCGCCATTGGAATGTGCGAGTTGAAAATCAAGCTGCCGGGTCGCCAGACCCCGGATCTCCAGGTATCGTTCCAGTTCCTCGAGCAGTCGCGAGGCCGCAAAAACCAGCGCCCGGGCATCCTCCGTTTCGCTGGGTAGATCCAGAGCCGCCTCGAAGGTGTTCGGCGGCTCGAACCAGGTCAGCGGATCGGCCGCCTGGCCCAGCAACCGATCCAGGTAGACCAGGGGTTCGGCTCCGAAGCGGCGAATCAACCCGGTCCGCGGCAGGCGACGCAGGTCGGCCAGGGTGCGAATGCCTGCCCCGTGCAGGGTTTCGATCACGGCGGCATCCAGTTCCGTGCGGGCCAGGGGCAGGGAATCGAGTTCCGCGAGGGAGCGGATTCCGCGGTAGCAACCGGCCCGCGCCAGCAGCAGGGCGGCTCGCGGGGTGGGTGCCGAGGCAAAAGCCAACCGGAGGCCAAGGGCCAGGAAGGGTTGCCGGATGTTCTTCCCGGCCAGCAGGCGGCGGCTGCGCCCGATTTCGAGTGCGACGCAATCCGGCAGCTGGATACTGACCCGGTCACTGATCCCGTAGGCGGTCAGCGCAACCTGTTCCAGGAGTTGCCGTTCGCTGTTGCGGTCGCGGGGGCGGATGGTCAGTTCCGGCACCAGCGCATAGGCCGCTCCAAGGTTCATGGTCGGCCTGATCCCGGCCTTCGCCGCCGCTTGGCTGGCGGCATGGATCCAGCGCTGGGCGCCGCGGCTCTCGAGGACCGCGAGCACCGGGGCGGTCACGCCGTTGCGGCGCAGGCTGTCGACCGCCAGCTGGGACAGATGGATGCATAGCCAGTCCACCGGGTTTCCTTTGTTTCAGTGAGCCGGTGAATCGAGGTGGAAGCGGCAATCCGAAAAGCCACCCCGGCATTTGATCACTTCGACCTGCCCGGCGACATCGAACAGGATCCGGGTCGCGGCGGGTGAGGGCTTTTGCGCCACCCTGGCGGGTCGAAAAACGAAGCCGTGGCAGCGGCCCTGTTCCGCTGCGAGCTGCAGGCGCCTCAACTGGCGGTCGCTGACCGGGTCCGGCCAGCAAAGGACGGCGCCACAGGCTCCGGAACGCAGGCATTGCTCGGCAGCCCACAGGGCATCCCGGGGCGCTGCCTCGATCAGAATGACCCGGTCGACCGGAATGTCCCGTTGCTGCAAGGCAGGTGGGTAAAGCGTCTCTGGAGGTGCAATGCCGATCAGGCGCTGGTTGTCGTGGGTCAGCCGCTTGAGCGCCGGCGCAAGCAGGGTCAGCTCACCACAGCCCGGGGTGGGCGTCAGGATCTCGGTCAGGGCACCTGGAATCCAGCCGCCCAGGCGCGTATCCAGGGGCTCCCATCCGGTCGGCAAGCGCGGCTGCCTCGGGGAGAGGGAGTCGTCCCGTCCCCTCCAGATCTGGGGCTGCTGCAGCAATTGCCGGATGTTCATTGATGGATCCGACTCCCCAAACCAAAGCGCAATGGATCAAGGCGAACCATGAAGACATGAAGGTATGAAGATGGAATGGATGGACCAGGCCAGAGAGTTCGTGAGCCACCTTTTGGGAAATGCCGAAGTCGCTGGCTCCGTTGAAAATTGATCTTTCAAATCATTGAAATTAATGATTTTTCCCATTTTATTATCCTGGAGCTTCATGTCTTCACGCCTTCATGGTTCCGCTTTGACTGCGGAGCGGGTCGGGAGGATCAGACCTGATGCCGGATGACGCCGACGCCGAGACCCTCGATGATCAGCTCCTGGCGGGTCAGGTCGATCTCGATCGGAGAAAACTCGGGATTTTCCGCAATCAACAGCACCCGATTGCCCTTGCGACGAAAGCGCTTGACGGTGACTTCGTCATCGAGGCGGGCGACCACGATCTGTCCTTCGCCGGCTTCCGGGGTTCGATGAACCGCCAGCAGATCTCCGTCCAGGATGCCGGCATCGCGCATGCTGGAACCGCGTACCCGCAGCAGGTAATGAGGACGGGGATGAAACAGGTTGGGGTCGACGCCGAAATGATCCTCGATGTTCTCCGTAGCCAGGATGGGACTGCCCGCGGCAACCCGGCCGACCAGCGGCAGCTGCGGTAGCGTCGGGCGATGCCGGAGCTGGCCGTCGTCATCGAGAACCCGGATCCCCCGGGAAACCCCCGCCTCCAGCCGGATGGCGCCCTTGCGGTCCAGGGCGCGCAGGTGCTCTTCGGCCGAATTGGGGGACTTGAAACCAAAGCGCTCGGAGATCTCGTTCCGGGTGGGGGGGTAGCCCTGGCGGCGTATCGATTCCCGAATGAAGGACAGGATTTCATTCTGGCGTTTGGTGAGTTTTTTCATTTCCGCTGAGTCCGGGTGAATCATTTAACTGGTATTATATACAGTGAGCCAAAACAGGGCAATTGAAGAAAATGGCGTCTGGGGGGTATATCTCACTGCAAGTTCGCAAAAACCGAGAACACAGGAGAAACGTCATGCGACACATCATGCTTCTGGTCCTGGTCCTGGCCCTGTCGGGCTGCAGCGCCGGTGGCGATGCCGACATTTCCAAAGGCGCGGCCAACCCGGTCATCCTGAAAACCTATGAGGTCCCGGGTCACGCTGCCCGGGAGATCCAGAACGCCCTCAACTATCTTCTCAGCGGCTCCGGCGAGCGGGACCAGGCCCTCGGCCGGGCCACGCTGCTGGGCGCCAATCAGATCGTGGTCGCGGCACCGGCAGCCATGGACGGCAGTATCGCCCGATTGATCGAGGCGGGCAGCGATTCGGCCGCCGGCGAGGTTCCTCGTCTGCGCTTCAATTACTGGCTGGTTCGGGCCAAGCCGAATGCCAGCGTTCGCGTCGCCGACGAGCTGGCGGCCATCGAAGCGGCGCTGGAGCAGATTGCCCACAGCGTGGGGCCCATGGCTTTCACCCGGGTCGACTTCGTGCAGAACGTCCTTCTGAGCGGGGCCCGTTCCCAGGTCTCCGGCGCGCATCTTGAAGGCAACGTCCACGCGGTTGCCCGTGGAGAACGGATCGCCGCCGATCTGGGCCTGGTCGTGAATCGCGGGGAGGGTCGCGTCCACACGGAGATCGAGATGAAGGACGGCGAGACGATCGTGCTGGCCCTGGTGGGTGACACGGCCTCGCAAACCGAGGACCACACGGCGAACGAGGGTGGATTTCTGGCCTTCGCCATACGCGCCGAGAAATTCTAGGACCGGCCCCGGGCCCGGACGTTGCTGGACCAGGCGTCGTACATATCAAAGCCGGTGCAGTCGACCAGGTAACCGACCGTCTTCGCATTCTTGTCCGGCAATTGTCCTTCGAAAGGAGCGGTGTGGCTAATCAACTCGGCAAAGCGGTACTCAT
>JAWVZU010000010.1:0-32484 GCA_033722075.1 Lysobacterales bacterium | reverse complement strand
GATCGACGCACTGAGCGGACGCCCGGGATCCGAGGGTAAGGTCGACCATGACGAAATCATGACGATCGCTCCGTTGAAATTCCCGGCCGTATCGCTACCATCCCCGTTCCCCAGAATCCCCGGCATTCATGCAGATTCCCGCAACCCTCTTCCTGGCACTTAGCCTGAGCGCCGAACGACCGCTCGAAGTCGTCCAGGTAACGGCCAGTCGCACGGAACGCTCGACCTTCGACACGGCCGAGGCCGTGAGTGTCATGGACCGTCAGGCCATCGGGCTGGAAACGCCGCAGATCGCCATCGACGCCATGCGCGGGATTCCCGGCGTCTTCGTCCAGCAGACGACCCCGGGTCAGGGGATTCCGATCGTTCGCGGCCTCAAGGGTTCCGAGATCCTGCACCTGGTGGACGGGATCCGCCTGAACAATTCGTTCTTTCGCAACGCGCCCAACCAGTACATCGCACTGGTGGACGTCAACAACATCGATCGGATCGAAGCCCTGCGAGGACCGGCATCGACGCTCTATGGCGCCGATGCCATGGGCGGGACGATCCAGTTCCTGACCAGGAAGCCACAGTTCGGCGCAACGGAGACGGCCCTCGATGGCTTCGCTTCCAGCGCAGACCAGGGCTTTGGCGTCTCCCTCGCCCACGAGCAGGGTGGGGACCGGCTGGCCTGGCGGATCCAGGGTTCCTACCTCGATATCGGGGACCGGGAAACGGGCAGCGGCGAGATCAGCCCGACCGGTTACGAGGCACGCTCGCTCAATGGATCAATCCGCTGGCTGGCCGGTGAAACGGGGGAATGGCGCCTAGACCTCCAGCACCTGGAACAGCCGAGTACTCCGCGAGTCGATGAATTGGTCCCGGGCTTCGGGCAGGCGGAACCCGACTCGGCGGAGTTCTTCTTCGAACCGAACGAACGGACCTTCGCCCATCTCACCCACAGCGGCGAAGCAACCCACGGCTGGTTCGACCAGTACGAGGTCCACGCGGCCTGGCAACGCCTCGTCGACGACCGGCGGACCCGTGGCTTCGGCAGCAGCGAACGGCGCTTCGAGGCCAACGACAGTGACCAGGTGGGCCTGACTGCCCAGTTCCAGCGCGATACCCCCGACGGTGGCGTGCTGGTCTACGGTGCCGAGTTCTACCATGACGAAGTGGCGAGCGCGCGCTCGGCCCTGGACATCGCCACCGGGGAGACCCGCACGCTCCAGAGCCGCTTCCCCGATGGCTCCGAGCAGCGCAGCGCGGCCGTCTATCTGCGCCACGACTGGCTGTTCTCCTGGGGCGGCTTCGACGCCGGCGTGCGCTACAACCGCTTCGACGTGGACATCGCTCGCGGCGACCGGGAAACCAGTGCCGAACTGGACCTGAGCGAGGTGACTGCCAACCTCGGGATCAGCTACAACCTGACCGAACAGGTGAATCTCGTCGCCAACTTCGGCGAGGGGTTTCGTGCCCCGAACATCTTCGACCTGGCCACCCTAGGTCCGCGCCCCGGCAATCGCTTCAACGTGGCCAACTCGGACCTCAGCCCGGAGAAGCTGCGCAGCGTGGATTTCGGCATCAAATGGTCCACTCGCCGCAGCGAAGGGGAGATCTTCGCCTTTGCTGCCCGCTTCGAGGACAAGATCGACTCGGTCGCCACGGGCGAAACCACCGGGGACGGTCGCATTATCGTGCGCAGCGAGAACCTCGCCGAAGTCGATCTCCACGGCATCGAAGCAGGTCTTCGCCGGGAGCTTGGCGCCGCCGGCCAGCTCTGGGCCGCGGTGAACTATACCCAAGGCACCGAGAAGCAGCCGGACGGCGCTGAATCACCGGCGGACCGCGTCCCGCCGCTCAGCGGCGAAATCGGCTACCGTCATGATTTCAATACCTTCACGGCCGAAGCCTTCAGCCGCTTTGCCCGCCGCCAGGATCGGCTCAGCGACCGGGACGTCCGCGATCCCCGCATCAACCCCGACGGCACCCCCGGCTGGGGCACTCTGAATTTACGGGTTCGTTACGATCTGAACCCCACCTGGCAAATCGTCGGCGCCGTCGAGAACCTGGCCGACCGGACCTACCGCGAACACGGCTCCGGCATCGACGCCCCCGGACGCAACCTCAAGCTGTCGCTGTCCGGGCGCTGGTAGGCGCTACTGCATGTAGCGGCCAATGATCTCCTGGATCGTTCCATCCGCCTTCAGCTTGGCAAGAACGGCGTTGAAGCGCTCCACGGTCGCCGCATCCACCGAGGCCTTGGAAAACAGGGCATAGATGTCGTCGGTACTGACAGCGATCGCCTGAGCGGCCACCTTGTCCTCCACGCCCATCTCGTGTTTCAGGTTGGCGGCTACGAACGCATCCATGAGGATGCCGTCGACCCGCCCCGACGTCAGCTTCAGCATGTTGGCCTCGGAAGCCTGGGTGGGCTCGATCTGCGCGCTGTAAGCCGCGTTGGCCAGCGTTGCCATCACGTCGTCCCCGTAGTGATAGTCCTTCATGACGCCGAGCTTGTGCCCGGCGGCGAGAAAGGCCTCCAGCGAATCGAATTGGCCGTCCAGCTCAGGGGTCACCACGAGGTGATTCACCGCCTGGCGGTAGGGCTCCGAGAAACGGCCCCATTCGGCCCGCGCCGGCGTATAGCTCGCCCCCAGGGCCGCTCCGAGCTTGCCCGACTGGAGCCGCTCCAGCTGGCGCTTCCAGGTGGCCGCCATCCACTCCGCCTCGCAGGGCATTTCGGCCATGATCGCATTCATCAGGTCGCCGTCCAGGCCACTGATTGACCCGTCCTCGGCTTCAAACTGGTAGGGAGGCCAGGGTTCCCAGCCGACCGACAGCTGGCACTGGCCGACCGCTGCGCTGCCGACCAGGAGCAGCACCATCCCGAACAATCCATTGAAAATCGAGTTGCGCGTCATTGCTAGTCTCCAGTTGCTAGTCCTTCAGTATACCGATGCGCGGGCAGGATGCAGTCAACCGGGCGGCGGGGCCGCTTCAGCGCATGAGCGCGCGCCATGCCTCATCCAGGAGCTGCGCCAGCAACAGGTACGGCTGAACCCGCTCCCGCCAGGCGTCCGCCTGATCGCCGGCATAGGCTTGCAGAAACAGGGTGGCCTCGGAAAGGCTGAGTTTCTGATAGACCAGATAGAAGGCCAGGTCGATCTCGGGCGGCGAGAGGCCCGCGTATTCCCAGTCGATTGCCTTCAACCCGGACGGCGTCTGAACGATGTTGCCGGCGACGAGGTCCAGGTGGCACAGAGCAAGGTCGGTGGGCGAAGCGAGCGCGTCGGCGATGGTTTCGAAGCGTGCCCGCAGCGGTCGGGCCTCCACCTCGGACAGGTCGGAAAGATAGGCGTTCAGTGCGCCGACCGCATCGACCTGCGGTACTTCCACGTCCAGCGCATGCAGCCGCCGCAGCCAACGCCCGACGGAACGCTGACCCGCCGCGGACCGGGCCCGCGCCACGGTCAAGGTTTGGCCGGGCAAAAAATGGTACAGAAGAAAGCCAGTCGCTGGATCGTTGCGAATAACCTCCGGTCCGAAGCCGGCGGGCCCAACCACATCGAGAGCCGCTGCCTCTCGTTGACGGTCGATGCCGGGGGCTAGCCCGTTCAGACGCAACACCCACTTTCCGAAGTCCCCGCGGAGAACAAAACTGCGGTTCGTGAGCCCACCGCCCAGCGGCCACACATCGCAAGGAAGCCCGGCAAGCTCCGGAATGCCCTCCAGCAGGTCAGTGGGGATAGATGGTTCAGCCGAGCTACTCAAAGATCGATCTGAATAGCCATTGGACCGGTACGGGGTTCATTCCAAACTCCAGGAAACGGTTTTGCTGGAAAAAGATAGCAGATCGGTCCGATCGCCTTTTCGAACGCTCCGGCTTTGCTCAGGAATCCACCGGCTCGAGACGCACGGCCGTGACCTTGTACTGCGGGCAACGGGAATCGGGATCGAGGTGGGGCCCGGTCAGCGAATTGGTGTGGGATTCGGGATGGTGGAAGGAAAGAAAAACGGTGCCGGAGGGTGTACGACTGCTGATGCGTGCGGGAACGACCGTTTCTCCCCATTGGCTGCTCACGCGAACCAGGTCGCCGGAGCGGATCCCCTGTTGTCGTGCATCTTCATCGGCCAGTTCCAGCGCGTCGTCCTTCTCCAGTTCGAAACTGGGGGTGCGTCGGGTCATGGTACCGACGTTGTAGTGCTGAAGGACCCGCCCGGTAATGAGCAACAGTGGGTAGTCTGCCAGCCCATGCTCCGGGTTGGGTTCTGGCCGGAGAACGGTGAGCCGTCCCCTGCCCCGGAGGAATCCGTTCTCGTGGACCGTTTCGGTGCCCCGATGATCGGGGTCCGGGCAGGGCCACTGGAGGCCGGATTCATCGAGTCGTGCGTAGGAGATCCCGCCGAACAGGTGCGGGGCGAACGCCGCGATCTCGTCGAACACGGCCGACGGTGTTGGCAGGTCCCAGCCCGCGCCCATCGCGTTGGCCACGTCGACGACCGCAAGCCAGTCGGGTCGGGCTTCCCCGGGCGGATCGATGGTGCGCCGGACCCGCTGCACCCGTCGCTCGCCGTTGGTGAAAGTGCCCTCCTGCTCGAGATAGCCGGCAGCCGGCAATACCAGGTGCGCCAGCTCACTGGTGGCGCAAGGGAAGAGGTCCTGCACTACAAGAAGATCCAGCCGCTTGAGCGCGGCCCGGGTGCGCTCTTCCTCCGGCTCGCTCTGGACCATGTCTTCGCCCTGGACCCACAAGCCCTTCAGGTTTCCCGATTCGGCGGCCCGCATCATCAGGGTCGTGGTCAGGCCGGGTCCCCGCGGCGGGCGCACACCCCAGAGTTGCTCGCAGCGCGCCAGGGCCTGCGGATCATCCAGCGGCTGATAACCGGTCAGGCGATCCGGCATGGCGCCCATGTCGGCCTGGCCCTGCACGTTGTTCTGGCCACGCAGCGGCAGCATGCCCGCACCCGGCCGCCCGATGCTGCCGGTGAGCATCCCCAGGTTGCACAGCCCCATGACCGAGGCCGTCCCGGAGACCAGCTCTGACAGGCCGAGCCCGTGGACGAACAATGCCGGCCCGCCGCCCAGCAGTTCGATCGCCCGATGAATGGCCGCCTCCGGCACACCCGTGTCCTCCGGGTGGGCGCTCCCGGGCAGGAGGAAATCCGACAGCTCGGAAAAGCCCTCGCAGCGCGCGTGCAGGTAGTCCGCGTCGATTGCTTTGGCTTCGATCAGCCGGGCTGCCAGGATGTTGAACAATGCCACGTTGGCCCCCGGCCTGAGGGCCAGATGAACGTCGGCGATCCGCGCAAGTTCTATGCGTCGCGGATCGATGACGATGAGTCCGGCGCCCTTCAGAACCGCCTGCTTGATCCGGGCGCCGACGACCGGATGGGCCTCGGTGGGGTTGGCCCCGGCGAGCACGATCAGGCGGGCGCGCTCGATGTCGGCATAGGAGGCGCTCGCCGCGCCGGTCCCGGTCACCGCACCCAGGGCCAGCGCCGTGGATGAGTGACAGACGCGGGCACAGCAATCGACGTTGTTGGTTCCGATCACCGCACGAAAGAGCTTGCTCAGCAGGTAGCCGGCCTCGTTGGTCGATCGGGACGAAGCGATCGCAGCGAGCGAGTCCGGTCCGTACTGGGCCCGCAGCGCATCGAGACGATCGGCCAGCCAGTCGATGGCCGTCTTCCAGCTGACCTCGTAACGTCGCGAGCCCTCGCGCAGCAACGGACGGCGCAAACGGTCCGGGTGTCCCTGCCAGGCATGCGCATAGCGGCCCTTGGCGCACAGGTGTCCGCGATTGACCGGACTTTCCGCCACCCCGTCGATCCGCACGATACCCCCGGAGCCAGTCCGCACCCGGATTCCGCAGCCCACGCCGCAATATCCGCAGATCGAGTCGGTGCTCGGCGCATCGAGGGGCAGCGGCGCTTCCCGGTCCCGATCGAACAGGGCGCCGGTCGGACAGCGCACCACGCAGGCGCCGCAGGCAGTGCAATCCGAATCGCCAAACCGGTCATGGGCGCCGATCAGCAGTCGCGTTGAGGAACCCCGGCCGCCGATGCCGTACACGAACTGGCCCTGGATCTGCTCGCAGGTGTTGAGGCAAACCCGGCAGGTAATGCAGCGCTGAGGATCGAAGCGCAGGTAGGGATGCGAGCGCTCAACCGGCAATTCAGCGGTGACCTCCCGTTCCGCAGGCACCACGACACCGTATTCCGCCAGCAGCTGCTCGAAAGGCGAACCGTTCGGGTCGGGCCGAAGTGCGCCGGCCGAACCCCGCTCCACCATCAGCGACAGGAGCCGACGACGACTATCCCGCAGCGCCGGCGTATCGGTGGAGATCGTCATGCCCGGTTCCAGGGGCGTATGACAGGCGGCAACCGGTTCGTCCCGCCCGTCCAGTTCCACGAGGCAGACCCGGCAACCGCCCTCCGCCGCCAGCCCCTCGGCATGGCATACGGTCGGGATGCGACATCCATGGTCGCGGGCCACGGCCAGGATGCTGCGACCGTCACAGGAGACCGGCAAACCGTCGATATGGGCTTTCGCGCTCACGGGGAAGACCTCAGCTCCAGGATCCGGCGCAGCGGTCCCGGGGTGAGGCGACCGAAGGCACACAGGCTGGTTCCGCTCATGAGATCGAACAGGTCGGCCAGCGCCGTCTTGTCGACGCTGCCGGCTCGGGCCCGGCGCAGCGCAATCCGAGAGCCCTCGCTGCATGGGACGCAGCGCCCGCAGGACTCGCTGGCCATGAAGCCCAGCCAGTGACGGAGAAGGTCATCCCAGTCCGTGTCCAGGGGCGCGGCAACCAGGCCGCCATGCCCCAGCCGGACGCCCTCCCGCGACATCGCGCCGTAGCACACGGGCACGTCCCATTCCTCGGGTGTCAGGATGCTTCCCATCGGTCCTCCGAGCAGAACGGCTGCGAGGGACTCGGCCCGGATGCCGGCCCAGCCCTCCAGCACCTCGCGCAGGGAGATGCCGAACTCGACCTCGAGGATGCCGGTCTTGCGAAAGCCTGCGTTCAGGCAGAGCACCTTGGTTCCGGCGCTTTCCGGCGAACCCAGCGCCCGGTAATTCGCGGCGCCGTTGGCCACGATCCAGGGGATGTTGACCAGCGTTTCCACGTTGTCGACCACCGTGGGGCAGTCGTTCAGGCCGGCTTCGGTGGGATAGGGCGGTCGCATCCGCACCTCGCCGCGCATGCCTTCGATGGCGTTGATCATCGCGGTCTCTTCGCCGCAAACATAGCTGCCCCTGCCGCGGGCGATCCGCACGTCGAAGCTGAAGCGGGTACCGAGAATGCGCTCGCCGAGCAGTCTCACCGCACGGCACTCGGCCAGTGCCTGCTCCAGAGCCGCAGCCGCCCGCGGGTATTCTGCACGCACATAGATCAGCCCGTGCCGCGCGCCGACCGCATAGCCGCACAGCATCAGACCCTCGATGACCGCGTGCGGATCGACCTCCATCAGAAGCCGGTCGATGAAAGAACCCGGATCCCCTTCGTCACCGTTGGCGATCACATATTTGACGCGCGAATCGACCCGGGCGCAGGCCTGCCACTTGAGGCCGGTGGGAAAGGCCGCGCCGCCGCGCCCCCGGAGACCCGAGTCGAGCACCGAATCGAGCAGCGCTTCGGGCGAGCCCGGAAGGACGGCCTCCAGGGCCTGGTAGGCCCCACGCTCCCGCGCCGCCGCCAGGGGGGTGCCCAGTCCCGGCGCCAAGTTCCGGGTGACAATCGCCTTGCGCGCCTGGCAGCGGATCGAAGGGTGTGACTCGTCGCCGTCGGCCAATTCTTCGCCGGTCCAGGTCAGCAGGCGACCGGACTCGTCCATGGCCACCGGAGACCGGTCGCAATAGCCCAGGCAGTGGACCGGGATGGCCGATGCGAAGCTCGCCGGTGGGCGTTCCCGCTGAAAGCATGACGCACCATGGCAGATCCGCCGCACGGGCATGTCGCCTTCGGGCTCGGCGAAAAAGGACGCAGCGGAACGACCGGCGACCGGGGGAAGCGGCTCTTCGGCCCCGTTGCGCTGCAGGGCCCGGGCCAGCGCTCGCAGTCTTGTACCCATACCGCACCGGGATCCCAGGAGGAAAGATCACCTTAGGCTTCAGTGGGCGGAAATCCCTTGAGTTGAATCAACTCTCCGCGACGACGGGTGAGGACCCTTCGCGGTAGGCCTGAAGCCAGCGCAGGAAGCCGAAGACGATGATGATGAGATAGGCGACGAAGAGAAGAGCCGTCAGGTAGAACCCTTTTTGCAGGTACAGGTAGATCGAAACGCTGTCGATGACGAACCAGTAGAGCCAGTTCTCCAGCACCTTGCGCGCCACCATGTAGGTGGTGACGACGGCGAAGCATGTCGTGAACGCGTCCAGGTACGCGTAGTCGGCCGCAAACCAGCGGGCCATCGCGTAGCCCCAGAGCGGAACGACGGCAGCGGTCGCCAGAATGACCAAACCATGGCGCGCCGGCGACCATGTCCGGATCGCCAGCTCGTGGTGATCACGGCCACCGAAGCGCCATTGATACCAGCCGTAGCCAGCCATGGCGAGATAGTAGGCGTTGAGCAGCGATTCGGAGATCAGCAGGCTGTCCCAGAACAGCACCGTGTAGATCGCCGTGCTGCCCGCAGCGCAGGCCCAGCACCAGATGTTCTCCCGTACGGCCAGCAGCAGGTAACCGATGGCCAGGACCACGGCGATGGCCTCCCACCCGGACATCGCCCGCGCCGCCTCCCAGGCCTGGCTCAGGATTTCATTCATTACAACGGCTCAAATTCAAAACGGCAAAGCTCGCTTCGCGAGAACAAGAGCGCAACCATGAAGACGTGAAGACATGAAGATGAATACAGCGGGATCCTGTTTTCCTAAATATCCAAAAACCGCTCATCTAGGAACTCATTAACACCAAAGAGAGCAACCATGAAAACCAGGAAAGGCATGAAAAAAGACAAATAAAATTGCCATGGAAAACTTCACGCCTTAATGCCTTCATGGTTACGCTCTAATTACCGCAACTGCGGCCCTTTCATGGAAACCATGAAGGCGTGAAAGCATGAAGATGGAAATATATGGAATTCCTTTGGAACGTATGGGACCAAGAAATGACCTTCGGCTCATTCTTCCAACGAAATATCCTTCACGCCTTAATGCCTTCATGGTTACGCTTTAATTACCGCAACTGCGGTCCTTTCATGCGGTTTCATGGTTTTCAAGGTTACCCGCTTTTAGGCAGCATTCTTTCCTGCTTTCCTGTTGACCGTTTTGGTTTCATTCCGGGCGAAGGTCGCCGTTCAAGACCTTTATGACAAAGCTGGCCTTGGGCGTTTCCCGATGCTGGGCCTGCATGGCCTCGGCCACTATGCGCAGCGTCTCGGCGTAGGGTCCGAAGACCTGGGTGCTCATCGTATTGGTGAGCACTTTCAGATCGGAGTGGCGATTCAAGCGCTCGATAAACGCCTGGATCGGCGGAATGTAATCGTCCGCCAGCGGATACATTGAAATTTCAATCGATACGTTCATTCAGTTTCCCCAATTCAGAGACGGTAACCAGGAAAGCAAGAAAATTGCTGCGCGATTATGAAGTCACCCCAAAGCGGAACCATGAAAATGCATGAAAGGAAGATCTCTAGCTGCAAAAAGCAAATTTCTTTGCTAGTCAAAAAGAGAGGGGATGAAACTCTCATACCGTTTCATGTCCTTTCATGGCTTTCATGGTTACCGCCCTTGCGCTCACATCGCGGCGTTCCCGCACCTCTCTTTCCTGTTTCCTGCTTTCCTGTTTCCTGCCTTCCTGTTGACCGCCTTTCTCTTCAACGCCAGTTGAGCTGTGCTGTCACGCCGAAATGGCGCGGGTCCCCGCGCTGGATGTACTCGCGGTTCGGGTAGTCCGGCGGCTCCAGGCCGAAGAAGAAACCCCGGGTCGCGTAGACCTCGTCCGTGGCATTGCGCACCCAGCCGTAGACGGCCCAGTCCCGGGTCTCGTAGCCCAGCTTGAGATTGAGCAGCTCGTAGGGTTCGGACAGACGATCATGGCTGGCGGAGAAATAGAACTCGTCCGAACCGGTATAGTCCAGCCGGCCGAACCAGCCGCTCACGGACCGGTACTCTGCGCCCAGCGCAAACTGGTAGTTGGGCGCGTGCGGCTGATCGCGACCTTCCAGATCGCGTTCCGGAGTCAGGAAATCATCCAGCTCCGTTTCCAGCAATCCCAGGGAACCGAACAGGCGCCAGCTTTCCGTGGCCTGCCAGGAGGCCTCGGCCTCCAGACCGTAATTGGTCCCCGAGGCGGCATTGTCGGTGAAGAAGACGAAGGTCAGCGGATCGGTCGGGTCGACCTGGAAGGAGGTCTCGATCTGAACGTCATCGCGTGTCGCGTAGAACACGCTCAGCGAGCCGGTGACGGACCCATCGAAGAAGCGGCCCTTGACGCCGCTTTCCAGGTTCCAGAGGTACTCGGCATCGAACTCCCGGCGGGATTCCGGAATGTTGAGGCCGAGGTTGAAGCCACCCGCCTTGAAACCACGGGCCAGCGTCAGGTAAGCAGTCTTTCCCTCATCCAGCTGGTGGCGCAGGGACAACTCCCCGCCCACCATGGTCTCGGACGGCGCCAGGTCCAGCCCTGCGGTGTCCCGGTAATCGGCCAAGCGGCGCTCCGTACGCAGGCCGGCGCGGAAGGTCGTGGCATCGCTGAGGCGCCAGTCCAGCTGTCCGAAGAGAGCGAGGTGATCGGCGGCGTAGTCGCTGGTCAGATCGCGGAACACCGCGCCGTTGAAGAAATCCAGGAAGCCGTTGTCTTCCTCCAGGCGACGGCCATAGAAGCCGACCAGCCAGTCCGTCGTTCCGCCGAACAGCGCACCGTCCGGCGTCGATGTGAGACGCAGCTCCTGACTGAAGGTCGAGCGCTCGCGGTCGGTCTGTGAAGTGAAATCATAGGGGGAAAATTCCCCCCAGTAGTCCGGATTGCCCCAGTCTCCGTCGAAGCTGTAGAGGATGTCCGAATCGGCCAGGGTGGTGGTGCTGAGGAATTCGGCGTTCGACCAGCCGGAAAAGCCGGCCTTGACCGCGAGGCCTAACGACTCCTGGGCGTCGAGCCCGGGCTTGTCGGAATAGACGGTCAGGCCATTGTCGGGGACGAAAGCATCGAATCCGTTGTCGATGTCGACCCACAGGCCGGTGAGGTCGACCTGCCAGTGGTCGGAGGGCCGCCAGCGGAAGCGGGCGCGGGCGGTCAGCTCATCGCGCCCGTTGGTGTCGTCCCGGCCGAGAAAGGAATTGTTGCGGAAGCCGTCGGCGCCATACTGGTGAAGGGCAAAGCGGTAGTCCAGATCTTCGCTGACCGGTCCGCCCGCGGCAAAGCCGACCCCCCAGATGCCGTCGTCTCCGGCGGTCAATTCGACGCGGTACTCCGGCTCGGGGCTGGGATCCCGGGTCTTGAGGTAGATCAGCCCGGCCAGGGCGTTTGCGCCGTAGCGTGTCCCCTGGGGTCCACGCAGCACCTCGACCTGCTCGATGTCAAACAGGGTCGCGACCGTCCCGATTCCCGAGAAGTCGATGCCATCGATGAGAAATCCCACCGACGGATTGGGCGCCCCTTCATACTGGCTGCGCTCGCCGATGCCACGGATCTGGAAGAATCGCGGCCGATTGCTGGCGGACGACCAGTTGAGATTGGGAACCAGGTGGATGGCCTCGGCAAAATGCTGTTCGGCCGCGTCTTCGAGGGTCTGGCGATCCAGCACCTGGAGGCTGGCCGGGACTTCCTGGACGGACACGTCACGCAGGGTCGAGGTCACGACGATATCGTCGAGCCGCGCGGCGGAATCGGAATCGGCTGGCGCAAGCAGCCAAAAAGTAGTCAGTATGGTCGTAAGCATTGGACCTCCTCCGTCATGCAACGAATGAGATCCGGTGTTGCGGCGAGAACGCGTGGATGAACTGAATCCCCATTCCTACGCCGGTACGAACCGGATCAGGTTCCAGGGTTCGCAACCATCCCAGGTCGCATCTCAGGTCTCGGGAAATACCGTCATCGACCACCCCTTGGGTTGTCGCCCCTTAACAGGCGACCCGGAAAGTGTAACTCAAGCTGACCCTGAAGGTCAGTTCATGACGTGGCGCGGATGGTAGCGGCCGGGCTCGAAGCCGCTGAAAATGTCTTCCAGCGCCGGATGTTCGATGGGATCCCCATCCGGCAGGGCGATCAGGTGCTGCTCGGCCACGTAGGCCTCGCTTTCGCCCCCGTCGACCAGCACCTTGTACCACGGCTGGTTCTTGTCCGGGCGAGTTGTGGCGACCTTTTCATACCATTCCTCGGGCAGCATGAATTGGGGATCGACGTCATACACCGCGCCTCGGTACTGGTGACGCTGGTGCAACACGATCTGCCCCAGATTGAACTTGCCCAGATGGTTGGCTGATTTCTCGGTCATACCAGATCATATGCAAACTCCGGGCCAGTTTTTCAAGCTGCATGGCGAAAGCTTCAGACGTTCTTCACCAGCGACTTGATGCGCCGAAGGTCGGCCTGAATGCGCTGCAGCTCGGCCTCGAGCGAGGCCTCTCGCTCAGCCATGGCCCGATCGATCAGGTCGCCGGACACGCTGGGCAGTTCGAGTGCAGGCTGTGCAGGCGCCTGCGTCACGACCGGCGGTGCCTCACCTGCCGGTTCAGGTCCATATTGCAGGACAGCCACAACCACCAAAAGCATTGCTGCCGTGGCCGCCAGCGGCCGCCAGCGGGACCACCAACCTCGCACGGGCGTCCCGTCCGCCTCCTGGCGCAGCGTCCGCATGACCCGCTGCCTCGGCGTGTCCGGGCAGCGCAGGTCCATCGCTTGCGCTTCTGAGCGCAGCTGTCGTTCAAGTTCTGATCGGTTCATCGCTCATACTCCTCCCCCAGTCATCGTCTTCTAGCGCCTCGGCGAGCCGATTGCGTGCACGATGCAGGTTCACCTTGACCCAGGACCGGCTGCGGTCGAGCACCCGACTGATCTCCGCGACATCGAAGTCTTCACCGTAAAAGAGCCACAGGGCGGAAAATTGTTCCCCCGAGAGCACCGTCCGGGCCATTCCCCACAGCGCACCACGCTGCTGCAACTCGGCTACGTGTCGCTCGGGCTCGTCGGGCATCTCCGGGATCACTTCCGGGTCCGCCGGCTGCGGCAGCCGCGAGGCGATTCGCCGGGCAATGGTGTACAGCCAGGTCGAAAAACGCCAGCGGGTCTTGTAACTGCCCAGGTACCGAAAAGCGGACAGAAACGCCTCCTGGACCACGTCTTCGGCATCGCTGGGCGACATGCCGCGAACCACCAGAAACCGGTAGAGCCGGTCCTGGTGCAGCCGCATCAGGCCCTCGAACGCGTCGACCGAGCCATTCCGGGCCCGGTCGATCAATTCGCGCTCTTGGTGAACTTCGGTCAATGCGCCTGCTCCTGTTCACTTGTTTGGTTCAGTCGAGAATCTCGACGATCTTCTCGGGCTCCAGGCTCAGGGCCATGTTGACCACGGTGCCCTCGGTGGTCACCTTCAGGTTGGCCAGCAGCGCCGCCGCCTCGGGATCTTCGTTGGCCAACGCCTGCAGGCTGACCACGCCCTGGATGATGTTGCTGATCGCATCGGCCATCATCGGATCGACAGCCACCACCTCGGCCCGGATCGACACCAGTCCGTTGTCGTCGGCAATGGTCAGAGCCGCCTGCTGGACGTTCTGGAACATCTCGGACTCCCACGGGCCGCCCTCGAGGTGCAGGTTCTGCGCGTCCATGCCGCCCTGGAGCAGCGGATGCTCGGCCTGAATGACCAGCAGTCCCGCCGGCATGCTGCCGGCAAAATGGCCACCGGATGCCAGAAACTCGTTCATCAGTTCCGCGTCCTGGGTTATGAGCGTCTGGCCCATGTCGCCAAAGGCCAGTTCCGCCCCTTCGAAATGGGCCTCCGCATGCTTGGCGCGGCGTTCTTCATCTTCCAATGCATCGGGGTCGCTCACCCGGTAATAGGTGCGCCCGTAGGCACTCTCTACGGTCATGGTCGCCTCCGTGTTGATCCGGGCCAGCACTTCCTCCCGGGTCTGGGCGGAAAAGAAACCGTGGAGGATGACGGCGGCATCGTGGCCGCCCTGTCCCGATCCGAAGACGGTCACGCCGTCCAGTTCCTTGCCGAGGTCGATTCCAAGCTCTTCCTCGATCTCGCTGAAGACTTCGCCGTCCAGCCATGCATAGAGCTGCTGGCCGGCAACCGTCTGGCGCATCTCCAGGACGTTGGCATGCACATACCACTGGGCATCGGCGGCTACGGGAAGGTTACTGGGCCCGGCCAGGGATGCCAGTGGCAAGAGGCACAGGGCGAGGACAAGGGTGTGTAAAGGCTTGCGCATGGGTCGGCTCTCTGTTTGTCAAAAGGTAACCCCTTATAGGGTCACTGGCGCCGATCGGTTACAGCGCGCCGATCCATTTGACGAGGGAGTGCTCCGGCAGTGGGCGGTCGCTGCTGCAATGAGTCGCCGGTTCGTCGGTGCCGGGCGGGTGCTGACGCCGCCGTTGCGCGGCAAGAACCTCCAGGTCCGCTTCCGACGCATCGGTACCGCGTTGGGCCCGCATTCGAATCCGGTTTTCCAGCTCCGGCAGAGCGGCTTCAAGCCAGAAGATCCGGAACGGTATGTTCAGGTCCGCGGCCAATTCCCGGAACCGCTCCCGCCGCGACCGGGTGAGGAAAGTCGCATCCACGGCGACGGGCAGGCGAGCCCGGAGCAGCGACCGGGTCAGGGTCTCGAGCCGGCGGTAGGTCCGGTCGGTCGCCTCCGGTGCATAGATGTCGCGGTCCCCGCGCGAACGGCTGTCCGCATCCGGCGGCAGGTCGAAGAGGCGTTTTCGTTCCACGTCGGACCGGAGGTGGACCAGGCCGAAATGGCGGGCCATGCGATCGGCGAAAAACGTCTTGCCCGAGCCAGACAATCCGGCGCAGAGGACCAGCGCGGGCTCGTCGCCCGCCAGATAGTCTTGCGCGAGGTCGAGCAGCAACCGGGTATCGTCGAGCAAAGCGGTCTGGTCGCGATCGTCGTCCGGCGTCTGCCCGAGCTGAATCGCATCCACCTTGGCCCGAACCATGGCCCGATAAGCCTGATAGAAGCGCAGCAGATCGAGACCGGCGTAGTCTCCGGTCCAGCTCACGTAGCGGTTCAGGAACCGCCAGGCGAGCTCCGGGCTGCCCCGGTGATCCAGGTCCATTGCCATGAAGGCGATCTCGCTGACGACGTCGATCCAGCGCAGCTTGGGATCGAACTCGATGCCATCGAAGATCACGATCCGGCCCTCCAGCCGGGCCACGTTCCTCAAGTGCATGTCCCCATGACATTCGCGGATGAACCCACTTTTCTTGCGCTCTTCGAGGCGGGGCTCGAGGCACTTCCAGGTGTTCCGGGTCGTGTCTTCGATCCGCTCGAGGGTGGAAACCACGTCAGGCGCGGTCAGATGCTCCGCGACCTCCACGAAGTTGTGGAGCATGGGCGCCAGCACCGTGTCCGGCTCTCCAAAGACACTGTCCGCCGGCGCGACCTCGATGCGGCCGTGGAAGTGAGCGACTTCGTCGGCAATTGCGTCGACCACTTCCAGGTCCACGCGCCCTTGCTCGATCTGCCGGTCAAGCAGGGCTTCCTGCGGAAAACGCCGCATCTTCACCGCGTACTCGATGGGCGGGCCTGTGCCATCCAGCTCGGGCTGCGCGGCGCGCCCGCAGATCGGCACAACGGCCAGGTAGAGATCGGGAGCGAGCCTCCGGTTCAGGCGCAGTTCCTCTTCACAGAAGTGTCGCCGCGCCTCCAGGGATTCAAAATCCAGAAAGCCCAGGTTCACCGGCTTCTTGATCTTGTAGGCATAATCGCCGATCAGTAGAACCGACGAGATGTGCGTCTCGAGCAGTTGGATGTCGTGACCGGCGTGGGGATACAGCGCGGGATTCTGCAGGGCATGCAGCAGGGCTTCGTGGTCCTTGATCCGTGCCGTCATCGTTCCTGGTGCGTTCGACCTCGTTCATTATGCCGCAGCTCCTGGCGGCTCGCCGTGACGCGCATCAATCCGCTGTAACCTCGCCGTGTACCGGTGCGTATCAGTTGAACATGGACTGAAGCGAGACGATACGGTGTCGAAAACGCTCCTGTACGGCCTGCTGGCCCTGACCCTGACCGGGTGCGGTATCTCCGGCAATTTACGCGGCAATCCCGGCTATGCGCATTTCCATGTGAACGACCGCTCGCAGCTGGACCGCCAGGTGGGCCTGTCCCTGGGGCCATTGCCGCTGCGCCTGGCGCGACACTTTGCCGCCAGAGACGGTGATCCGGAGAGCGTTGCGCTGCTCCGTGGACTGAAAGCAGTCCGGATCTACGTCTATGAAACAAGTCGCCCGGCCGAAGGGGTCGGTTCGGGAATCCAGACGACCGCTCGCGCCCTGCAGCGCGGCGGCTGGGAACCGGTGGTCGCGGTTCGCCAGGATGGTGGTCTGGCCAGGGTGTTGGTCCGTACCGACGGCGCGGATGCGATTCGGGGCATGGTCGTCATGGCCGCGGAGGATCGGGAACTGGTCCTGATCAACCTGATCGGCACGATTCGGCCGGAGATGTTCAACCATTACATGCGCGAACTCGACATCAGCGCGCCGAGCCTGGCGATCGAAGAAGCCTGACCCCGGCCCGGGTAGCCTGGATGTTGCACAAGTTACGCGCGGTTCGGAGCCAAATGGCCAGCCAGGTCAATAGATTGGAAGTTATCTGAACTTTCGATAGAGAGTTACGGTTTGGGCGCTGTCGCTTTTCCGCCCAATCTCGAGGGCCATCTCGCCGAGATCGACCGCAATTCCCGACAACTCATGCAACATCCGGGCTAGGCCAAGCGGAGCAGCCGGCGAAGACTGTCGGCCAGGGGTTCTGCCAGGTCGATTCCGTTGGTGGCGTGGGGCAGGGTGTTGGTGGTGACGATCTGTTCGGCGCCGGCCTTCTCCAGCGCCGACCGGGCACCCTCGGCAAAGACGGCATGAATTCCGAGGCAATGCGGCGCCCGGAACCCTGCCCCACGCAACTGTGCCACCGCTGCCGCCATGGTCGTGCCGGTGGAGATGATGTCGTCCACCAGGATCGGCGTCCGCTCGAGGTAGCGGGCGACCTCCGGGA
This sequence comes from Lysobacterales bacterium, assembly GCA_033722075.1. Lineage (GTDB taxonomy): Bacteria > Pseudomonadota > Gammaproteobacteria > Xanthomonadales > SZUA-38 > JAWVZU01. The sequence continues at coordinate 15,335 of JAWVZU010000010.1, read as the reverse complement.
TGCGGATGTCCACGTCCCGGTCTCCGTGACGCACCTTGCTCAGCACGGTCCACGGCGCCCGGATCGGTTCCGCCACCGTGGCAACCCATTGCTCGCTCTCTTCGTCCGGGCCGATCAGGACGGGCCGGTCGACCTGGTTTCCTATCCACGTGGCCAGACTGGCTGCGGAGCGACAGATCTCGCAGGGAATCGAAAAAATCTCGTCCAGGGTCGTGTAGCGATGCAGGTGCGGGTCGACCGTGAGCAACCCGTCGTAGGCGCTCGAGATCAGCCGCGCGAAGGTCCGGGATGAAACCGCCTCACCGGCGCGAAATCGCACATCCTGGCGCATGTAGGGAAGGTAGGGCGCTACCAGCATGACCCGCCGCGCCCCGAGTTCGCGCAGCGCATCGCCCAGCGCCAGCACGGCGAAGAGCTCCGGGTCTGGCGGACACAGGGAGGCAACGACCGCGACATCACGGCCCCGCGGATCCGTGTCCATTCGCAGGTAGCTCTCGCCATCGGGAAAACGGCGCCGCTCCAACGCAGCGGGTTCGCCCCGGATCGCCGCGGTCAACCCGTCAACCAGGGGGGAATTGTCGTCGCAGGCGACGACCAGCGCACCCTGGCGTCCGGTCTCAGCCATGCCGTCGCACCGTGTCCTGCGGCTGCGGCTCGCCGGACCTCATCCGCATTCACCCTGCCGGTCGCCACCGCCTGCAAGAACTCCGATTTCCGGCAATTCCACCCAGAACGCCTCCGATTTCCGGCGGCGATCACGTTGTCCCGCCAGCAGCGGCGCAGCGCGCTGCTCGATGGTCGCCCAGTCCGCTTCGTCCAGCGTCCTGTCGGCCAGCGCGAACACCGCGAACTCCTCTTCATGGATATGCCAGCGCTGCGCCAGGAGATAGTCGTGGCCGAGCCTGGAGAGGCGCTCCAGTTCCACCGGCTGACCGTCCGCCGCAGCCTTGAGCAGTTCCCTGAGCTCCTGCCCCTGGCGGGGAATGATGGCATGCTGCTTCTGCAGCTCGTCCAGCACATCCCTCAGGTTGTCGAAACGCTGTCTCAGCAGATCGAACAGGATGTCTTCCCGGGGATGATGGAATTGATCTGCCAGTTCAATCAGGAAGTCCAGGACCCGCAGCATGGTCTCGTAGTCCGCGTCGCGATCGTCATGCAACGCGCGGAGCTTGAACCACAGCACGCGCAGAAGGCGGATGATGTCACCATGGTCCTGGCGCAATTCCAGAATGAAGGTGTGCATCCGGGAGAGTCTGCCACGAATTCATCGTCGCGACTCGCGTTCAGGTCAAGAATCAGACCTTGAAGTCGAGAACCCGGGCATAAAAACGGTCCAGGTCGAGAGCGACCAGGGCGGAACCCAGGGGTGCGGCTCGAACCATCAGCACCAGCCGCCCGTTCTTCTGTGGCTTGTAGTGGAGGCCACGGACCAGCTTGACCCACTCGGCGATCAGATCGTCGCCCTGGGCAATATGACCTTCGGCGTTGAGGCCGATGCGTTTGCGGGCGGACCGCAGTGACTCGGCATGACGCACCAGCGACCGCTTGATCGCGTCGACATGCCGTTGCTTCAACTTGGGTTCCTCGGCCATCGCTGCTCCCGGAATAGAACGACTGCGGTTGATAGCATTGGAAACATCGAGGAAATGTGGATGAGTGCCGGGATGGGGGCCCCAGGGCGGGTATTTCACGTCACGGATCAGGCCTGACCCTCACGATCCGGCCCGGATCCGCATCGGTGAGCAGGTACAGGAAACCGTCCGGTCCGACCCGTACCTCCCGCATGCGCGCATCCAGTTCCCGGAACAGGACTTGCTGGCCGATGACACGCCGGCCATCCATCTGCAGCCGTCGAACCGATTTTTCGACCAGTGCCGCGACAAACAGGTCGCCCTGCCAGCCGGGAAACGCCTCGCCATCGTAAAGCGCCATCCCGGCCGGCGCGATGGAAGGCGTCCAGTGGATGATGGGCTGCTCGAGACCCTCCATTTCGGTATACGGGCTGACGTAAGCGCCGGAGTAATCGAGGCCATAGGTGATGATTGGCCAGCCGTAGTTCTTCCCCGGCTCGAGGAGGTTGAGTTCGTCACCACCACGCGGACCATGTTCGTGCAGGAATACGTCCCCGGATTCCGCCGTGACAGCCAGGCCCTGGGGGTTGCGGTGGCCGTAGGTCCAGATCTCCGGTAGCGCACCGGGCTGGGCGACGAAGGGATTGTCGTCGGGGACTCGCCCGTCGCGGTGAAGGCGAACGGTCTTGCCCAGGTGATTGTCCAGGCGCTGGGCGGCCTCACGGTAGTCGAACCCGTCCCCCATGGTCAGCAACAACGTGCCGTCGGGGAGGAAAGTCATCCGCCCGCCATAGTGGACCGGCGTGTCCTTGGCGGGAACCGACTCAAACAGGATCTGCAGATCGTGCAGGGCATCGTCGGTGAATGTCGCCCGTGCCAGCCGCAGGTGGTTTGCCTCGGGCTTGCCGTGCGCATAGGTCAGATAGACCAGGCCGTTGCTCTCGAAATCCGGGTCCAGGGCAATCTCGAACAGACCTCCCTGGCTGCGCACATAGACCTGGGGCACGCCGGAAACGAGATGGACCATACCGTCGGCCGCAAGGCGCTTGAGCGCACCGCCGCGCTCGGTCACCAGCATGTCCCCGCCCGGGAGAAAGGCCAGAGACCAGGGATGGACGAGGTCCTCGGCGACGGTCTCCAACCGGTATCCATCGGCGCTCGCAGAGCCAAGGATGAAGACGGTCAGGCACAGGGCCAGGCTAGTTCTCATGCGGTCTCCCCGAGGGGGAAAGCCTCGCATAGAGCCAGCCGCCCACCGCACCGGCCAAGGCCTGGGCCAGCAGGCCGCCGGCGGTTCTGGCGCCCGCCACCGGCATGATCCCGAAACTCCATTCCATCGCACCCAACGCAGCGAGCACGGCCGATGCCCCCGCCAGAGTGAAAAGCGCCCCGCGCACGCCCGGCCATCTTCGGCCCAGCAACGCGGCGACCCAGAGTGCGATCAGAAAGCCCACCGCGATGATCGGTGCGTAGGTCGGAAACATGCCGATCATGTCGTGGACCGTGGCCGCAACCCGATCGACCAGCGGAACGTCGACGCCCAGGGCACCGAGTTCCGCCAGCACGAACTGGGTCGAAGCACCCGCCGCCAGCGCCGAGGTTGCCAGCACCGAAAGCAGATAGGGCCAGAGACGTCGCCAAAGCGCGGGCGCATTCACGGTTTCGTATTCAGCCTTCGGGATTCGGCTTGAACCCGAACTTCTGCCCGCCCACGCTGGCCTCGTACATCAGGCCGCCGCGCGCCACGGTGAAGATCAGCACGCCGAATTCGTAGCGGGCATTCGCGGAGACGCCCTCGGCGGCGGCCACGGCGGACGCCTGAGCGCTGAGCTCGAAGTTGCCGCCCTTGAAGTCATTCAAGGCTCGCTGGCTTTCGAAGAAGATCACCTCCGCATAGACCTGGCCACCGGCCTGGAAGCCGATCGTGCCCTGGGTCAGCACCGCCTCTCCAATGACCCTGCCATCCGCGAAAACCAGGCCCTTGCCGCGCGCGCCACCGATGCCCAGCCCACCCTTGATGATCTTGGGAAATACCGCGTAACCGACCGACTCATCGAAGAACTTCTGCATCCCGGGATCGCGGGTCACGAACAACTCGATCGCCTCGTCCACTTCCTCGGCCAGGGTGGCCGCGCCCGCGGGCAGGAGCATCGTCAACCCCAGCATCAGCGTCAGACCCAGTCGTATCAGCTTCATCAGATCACTCCGCTCATCCAGCTCTTGAAGCTCATGGTGAAACAACCGGCGCCTGCTCGGCAACCCGGACCGGCTGTTCCACGGCGACGCGGCGGCCGCCGTCATGAGCGATCGTTCGCACCGCCAGGACATGCCGGCCGGGAGGAGCCGTACCGCTGTCCCAGGTCATCCGAAACCCGACGTCCGGATGCTGGGGATCGGTCGAGCCACTGAACAGGGCTCGCACGCCCGGGTAGGGCAACCCGTATTCGGCCATGCCGATCGGCGTTCCGTCGAGCAGGATCTCGACCGCTGCGACGCCCTGATCGTCCTCGAAGGCCCACCCGCTGATCTCGACGTCGCCGCTGACCCGCGCGTCCCGTGCAGGCTCGTCGAGGTAGGCAAAGGCCGGCAGATCGCACCCCGCTCCCTTGTGGGGCGGTCGAACCCGGAAGAACAGGAAGCGCTTCCGGCCCCCGAGCAGGACCAGCTCGTCCAGCAGCTCCATCTCACCGAACAGCTCGCACCAGCTCCGCACCAGCGCCGGTCGCTCCGCAAACTTGCTGGCCGAGAGTTCCGCGACCAGCAGCCCCCGGGACCAGCGGCTCTCGAACAGTGAACGCTGGTCACGACCCCAGATGACCGACTGGACGGCGCGTCCGTAGCGAACGTTGCGGGGATGGTTCAGCACGAAGGGATGAGCCGGCCCCGGGAGATCCAGTTCAAAGGCCAGTTCGGACCCGAGGTTGTGATTGTCGGCGATCAGCACTTCATCCGCCGGTTTGCGGAGTGCTTCCACGCGAGCCGCGGCCCGGTCCCAGCCGACCAGCTCTTCTGCTGCCCAGAGATCCTGCAGCGGATGGTCGACTGAGCTCGAGGCAACGACCGCCAATACCGCCACGCCGGCCGCTGAGCCGACCAGGCCCAGCCCCACGGCCAACGCGGCCAATCCACGGGCCAACTTCCCGGCCTTATACCACAGCGAATCCAGCCAGTCTGCCAGGGGGACCAGGAGCACCAGATAACCGACCAGGGGCCAGTGAAAGGTGACCAGCTTGGTGTCCGCGAACAGGCCCGCCACGAAATAGAAAACCACCGGAAGAAGGCCCGCCCAGGCGACCAGTTGCCAACGATCATCCGCCCCCGCCCGGATCGACCGCCTGGCCAGGCCGATCCCGGCTCCAAGCAGCAGCAGGTACATACCCGGCGTGGTGACCAGCGCCTGCTCCAGCGGCTGTTGCAGCCCGTCGGGATTGAAGGCCCAGGGATGTCGTTCCACGACCTGGAAGCGAAAGCTCGCGAACGCGTGCCCGAGGTTGAACAACAGGGTCGGAATCAGGCCGACGGCGCCCAGCGCCGCCGCGATCCAGGGTCCCGGCGTGCGCAAGGTGCGACGTCCGCGCGTCGTCAGCACGCTCCACAGGATGACCGCAAACAGCGGCACTGCCATCCGCCAGTGCGCCAGGAGACCGACGGCGACGAGCATTCCCGCCACCCACCACCAGCGCGGTCGCTCCAGGGCCCGCAGCCAGGACCAGAAAAACAGCACCACCACGATATTGAGGATCGCATCCGGCGCCGCCAGCACGCCCTGCGTCGCCCCCAGCGGCAGCGCCAGAGTCAGGAGGGCGGCCAGCCAGGCTCGCCGGGCATCGAGGAGTTCGCGGGCCAGGAGCCAGACGGCTGCCGGAAGGAGCGTGCCCAGGACCAGGAATACGGACCGCACACCGAGGTAGCTGTGTCCGATCGCCGCTTCGCCCAGGGCCGTCATCCACGCTGAAAGCCCCGGCAATTCCGAGTAACCCCAGGCGAGATGGCGCCCTGCCTGCCAGTAGGCTGCCTCGTCGACGAACAGACCAAGGCGGGCTGCAATCAGCGTCTTGATGATCGCCAGGCCGGCGATCAGCGCGAGAATCGCGCGGTGTTGGCTTGCTTCGGTCATCGGCCGCGGAATCCTACAGTGTTCCGGGAGCCTGAGATATTCTCGCCGCATGTCGAGGCTGATACTAGACGCGCTTGAGAACCTGTTTGCCATCGGCTGGCTGACCCTGGACTGGTGGCTGATCGGGGTGGCAGGCCTCCTGTCTGCGTTCGCCTCCGGGCACGCCCTGCTTCACAAGCGCTATCCCCAGGCCGCCCTGGGCTGGATCGCCGTCGTGTGGCTGATGCCCCTCTATGGTCCAATTCTCTACGGCATTCTGGGGGTCAACCGGGTCCGCGCCAGGGCCCAGGCCATGGACTACGGATGGCGACCGCCGCCGGCCTACAAGGCGACGCCTTCGGTACCGGCCAGCCGACAGCGCCTTGCCAGCGTTGCCCGGACCATCACCGGCACGGCGCTTTGCGGCGGGAACCGGGTTGTGCCGTTGCACGGTGGGGAGGCCGCCTATGAGCAGATGCTCGGAGCCATCGAGGGCGCGCAGGACCGGATCTGGCTGGCGAGCTATATCTTCGACGCGGACGAAGCCGGCTACCAGTTCATCGATGCGCTCTACCGGGCGACGCAACGCGAGGTGGACGTTCGGGTCCTGGTGGACGGAATCGGCGCCCTGTATTCGCGTCCGAAAATAACCAAAGCGCTACGAAAGCGGGGCATTCCCTTCGCGCTGTTCATACCGCCCCGCCTGTTTCCCCCGAGTTTTCACATCAACCTTCGCAATCACCGCAAGCTGCTGGTGGTCGACACGGCCACCAGCTTTACCGGCGGCATGAACATCGGCAACCGCCACCTCCTGGAAAAACCAGGAAACCGCGCTGCGACCCAGGACATCCATTTCCGGATCGAGGGGCCGGTGACCGCTCAGCTGGCGCACCTCTTCGCCCATGACTGGCGATTTGCCTCCGGCGAGGCGCTGCCGAACGTCAGTCTTCCCGCCTGCGAGGAAGTGGCGCCCACCTGGTGTCGGACGGTCGTCGACGGTCCCGACGAGAATCTCGACCGCCTGCGAGCGCTGATCCTTGCGGCCCTGTCCAACGCCCGCGAAACGGTCCGTATCATGTCGCCCTATTTCCTGCCCGGCCAGGACCTCATTGCCGCCATGACCAATGCGGCGCTGGCGGGCGTTCAGGTGGAGGTCATCCTCCCCGAGAAGAACAATCTGCCCCCGGTTGCCTGGGCGATGCATGCGATCATTCCCCGGATGTTCTCCCGGGGGGTTCGCTTCTGGATGCAGCCCGAGCCCTTTGCCCACTCCAAACTCCTCCTGGTGGACGACGACTACGCGTTGGTCGGTACCGCCAATATCGATGCGCGCAGCCTGCGCCTCAATTTCGAGGTCGGCCTCGAGATCTATGATCGAAAGGTGGCAGGCGCGCTCAATGAACATTTCGAAGACGTGTTAGGCCTGTCCAGCGCCGTCACCAACGAATACCTCCAGAGCCGCAAGCTCCCGACGCGCCTGCGCGATGCAGCTGCGTGGCTGCTGTCGCCCTATTTGTAGGCGCTTGCAACCGGGGGGCTGGATGAGGCAGGCGCTCGTCGGCTAGAGTCTGCCGGGCCGAAGGGCAAACCTGCATCGTGTTCCAAGGAGAACTGCCGTGCGTCATTTCATTACCACCCAGGACTGGAGTACCGATGAGCTTGATGCGCTGATCGGACTGGCCCGCGAAATCAAGTCCGACTCGATCGGCCCCCTGCTCCAGGGCCGCATCATTGCCCTGCTGTTCCTGAATCCTTCCCTGCGGACCCGCGCCTCGTTCCAGGTGGGCACGGCGCAACTGGGCGCCACGGCCATCATCCTGGAACCGGGCAACGGGGTGTGGGGGATCGAGTTCGATGCGGGCGCGGTGATGGACGGCGACGCGGAAGAACATATCGTCGAGGTGGCCGGGGTACTGTCCCGCTACTGCGACCTGATTGCCATGCGCGCTTTTCCGGGCTTCGAGAACTGGCGCTATGATCGCGATGACCCGTTGATCCGGGCGCTGGCCCAGCATGCCCGCGTCCCGGTCATCAACATGGAGACGATCATCCATCCCTGCCAGGAACTGGCGCTGCTGATGACCTTGCGCGAGAAGCTGGGCTCGGTGGCCAAGCGGCGCCTGTGCCTGACCTGGACCTGGCACCCGCAGCCGCTCAGCACCGCGGTGGCCAATTCGGCGGCGATGATCGCCACCAAGTTCGGCATGCACGTGACCCTGCTCTGCCCATCGCCCGACTACGTGCTGGACGAGCGCTTCATGAAAGCGGCACACGCGAATGCGGCAGCCAGCGGTGGCTCGCTCCGGGTCACCCACGAGATCGAAGAGGGCTACTCGGACGCGGACGTGGTGTACGCGAAGAGCTGGGGTTCGCTACCCTACTACGGAGACCCCGAGCGGGAGTGGTCCATGGCGAACAAGTACCGTCATTTCATGGTCGACGAACAGAAGATGGCCCTCACCAACAACGCCCTGTTCAGCCACTGTCTTCCGCTCCGGCGGAACGTGGAAGCCAGTGACGCGGTCATGGACGCGGACTACTGCGTGGCCATCGACGAGGCGGAGAACCGGCTCCACGCCCAGAAGGCCCTCATGCTGCAGCTGCTCGGCGCGACGCCCTAGCCGGTCGGGCAACGGTCGCCTCACCCTCGTCTCATGTTGAGCCACGTCCGCAAGATCGCGTCGTTGATGGCCGGCCTCTTCGTGCTGCTGGTAGGGCACGGCGTGGTCGGCACCCTGCTGGGGATCAGCGGGTCGAAGGCCGGATTCTCCGCCACCGAGCTCGGGGTCGTGATGGGCGCCTATTCCCTGGGCTTTATTGCCGGCAGCCGGCTGACAGTGCGCTTCATCCAGCGGGTCGGTCACATCCGCTACTTCGCCGCCATGGCGTCAGCGTCTTCCACCGTATTCATCCTGCACGGCCTTTTGGTCGACGTGGTCGCGTGGACGATCCTGCGGGCCATCTGCGGCTTCTGCATGGTCGGCATCTATGTCGCGGTCGAAAGCTGGCTCAACCAGCAGGCGGAGGCCAGCCACCGCGGCGGCATCTTCGCCGTGTACATGACGGTCAGCATGCTGGCCATGGCCGTCGGTCAGGTACTGCTGGTGCTGCCCATGGACGATCTCGCTCTTTTCGCGCTGGTTTCCATCCTCTATTCACTGGGACTGCTCCCCATTGCCTTCACCCGTCAGCCCGAGCCGTCTCTTGCCCAGGTCCCGCCGGTCAGTCTGCGAGTACTTGCACGGATCTCGCCCATGGGCGTGGCCGGAACCGTGGCGGCCGGCCTGATCCACAGTTCCTTCTACGGGATGGCGGCCATCTTTGCCCTCGCCCGCGGAATGGACGAGCCGACCATTGCCCTGTTCATCGGCAGTGCCATCCTCGGCGGAGCGGTAACCCTGTTCCCGGTCGGCCGCTGGTCGGATCATCGCGACCGCCGGCGTACCCTGATCTTCATCCTGCTGACCACCGCTCTGGCGTCGCTGGCGATGCTCGGCGCGGGAGGAAGCCGGACGATCACCGCCTTGAGCGGTTTCGTGTATGGCGCAATTGCCTTCAACATCTATGCGCTCAGCGCAGCCCACCTGCACGATTACCTAAACACCAGCCAGATGCTCGCTGCCACCAGCGGTCTGCAGACCCTGTATGGCCTGGGCTCCGTGCTCGGACCCATTGCCGTCGGAATCCTGATGTCCTTTACCGGCCACGAAGCCTTCGTGGCCTGGATCACCGGCATCGCACTGATTACGGGCATTTTCGGACTCTACCGGACGACGCGCCGGAGCCCGATTCCGATCGACGAGCAGCGCGACCACACAATCTCGGCCCGGATTCCCTCCCTGATCGGCGAATCGCTGGAGGACCCGGGACCGGAAGACAACACGGCCTTGCTCGATCCCCCGTAGCTCGGCGTCCCCCGCATCGATCGCGCGGCCGATCTGGTCGCCGGAAGACAGGATTTTCACGCCCGCCGGGTCATCTTCCCGAGGATTCAGTCCGACCCGCGCCCGATACGGAGAGCATTGAACAACCGACTTGCAATCCTCTGGAGCCTGCTGATCCTCGTTTTTGCGGGACAACTCCACGCTGCGCCAGCGCGGGTGCTGGTAATGGATCAGGATGGACAACCCGTACCCGACGCCGCGGTGATGATCTGGCCCGATGCCGGGACCGCCCCCGCACCGAAACAGGCCAGCATCGCGCAGCAGGACTACGAATTCAGCCCGGCCACCAGCATCGTCTCCGTGGGCTCCAATGTGGCTTTTCCCAATCGCGACACTTCGCGCCACCACATCTATTCCTTTTCGCCCGCCAAGCAGTTCGAGATCAAGCTCTATGTCGGTCTGCCGGAAAGCCCGATACGGTTCGACAAACCGGGCGTCGTCACCCTGGGGTGCAACATCCACGACTGGATGTATGGTGTGTTGTATGTCACCGACGCGCCGGTCTACGGCCTGACGGACCAGCGCGGCGCAGTCGCTCTCGAAGTGCCCCCCGACCGGACCTATCGGCTGGAGATCTGGCATCCGCGGCTGCCGGAAGCGCATCGCATCGCTGCGGCGGCCGGTGAAACGCAGCACCAGATCGCCCTGAGGCTCGATCCCCCCGTGCCTCGTCCCGCCAAGCCGGCCGACCCGGAAAACTCCCTGATCGAGTTCGTGCGCGACCGTGATTGATTCACTCCGAAGTCGCATTACCGCGAGCCTGCTTGCGCTGCTGGTCGTCGTCGGCGGTTTGATCCTGATACTGGTGCTTGTCGCCATGCGAGGCAGCATCATCGATCAGGCCACCGCGCGCATCGAGATCGGACGGAACGTGGTCCAGGGCGAGCTGAACGACCAGGTGCGGCAATTGCAACGGGCGGCAACCGTGCTGGCGCATGATTTCGGTTTCAAGCAGGCGGTGGCGACCCGTGACGAGGCAACCGTGAGGACGGCGCTGATCAACCAGGGCGGCCGTATCGGAGCGGACCTCGTCGCCGCCATGGATCCCGACGAAGAGGTGAATCTCGCGATCGGACCGGATGTCGGCGAAGAAGCCGGGTTTCCGTTTCCGGAGATGACCGCCGAGGCGGACCGGATCGGAAGCAACGTCGCAACGCGGGTCTATGCGGGACACGCCTACCAGATCGTTGTCCTCCCGGTATTGGCCCCGGAGCGGGTGGGTTGGACCCTGCTCGGGTTCCGCATCGACGGGACCGTGCTTTCCGACCTGGCCGGCCTCGCCGGCACCGACCTCTCGTTGATCGACGTTGCCGGAGAAGGACCGACGACGCTGGCGACGACCGTGCCCCAGCCGGCCGTCGCCTCTGCACTATCAGGCCAACTCCGGGAGAACGAGACCGACATTCGCGTGCTGAAGGTCGCCGGCTCCGAGTATCTGGCACAGCAATCCAGCGTGTCCGGCGACCCGGGCGCCAGCCTGCGATTGCTGATGCAGGAGCCCCTGACGCAGGCCCTGGAACCCTATCGGCGATTGCGCCTGGAAGTTTTCGCGATCATCGTCGTGGCCTGCCTCCTGGCCGCCGGTGTCGGGGTGTTCGTGGCCCGGGGCGTCAGCGAGCCGATCGACCGGCTGGTGCAGGCCGCTGGACGCATCGGTCGCGGTGAATACTTCAGGAAGCTGTCCAGCCGCGGGGTCAAGGAAGTCCGGACCCTTGCCGGCTCCTTCAATGCCATGCAGGAAGCCATTGCGGAACGGGAGGCCCGAATCCTCCATCAGGCGCATCACGACAACCTCACCGATCTCGCCAACCGGGTGGTCGCGGTCGACACGATCCGCGAGCAGCTTGCAGCGGACCCCCCGGAACCGTTTGCGGTCATCCTCATCGACCTGAATCGATTCAAGCAGATCAACGACACGCTCGGACACAGTATCGGCGACCAGCTCCTGATTTCTCTTGCCGGCCGCTTGACCAACGCTGCGCGGGAGGGGGATCTCGTGGCCCGGCTCGGTGGCGACGAGTTCATGGTCATCCTCGGATCCGGCGATCGGGAGCAGGCCGAGCTCGTGGCCCAACGAATCGGCGATGCCCTGAGGCGCAAGATCAGTGTTCAGGACATCCAGCTGAGCGTTGAAGTCTCCCTGGGGATAGCGCTTGCGCCGGAACACGGAACGGACCCGGAGACGCTGATGCGCAGGGCCGACATCGCCATGTACGGCGCCAAGAGCGATCGGCAACCATTCGCTGTTTATGAGGCCGGCCAGGACGAGCGCCACCTGCACCAGCTTTCTCTGATCAATGACCTTCGGGAAGCCATCGGCGATGGCGGCCTGACCTTGAACTACCAGCCGAAGATCCAACTCTCGGGCGTCGGTCATCTCGGCGTCGAAGCACTGGTGCGCTGGACTCATCCCGAACATGGATTTGTTTCGCCGGGCGAGTTCATCCCGCTTGCCGAACAGGCCGGGATGATCTCGGACCTGACCAACTGGGTCATCGAGGAAACCTGCCGTCAGCTCGCCCAGTGGGACCAGGCGGGGATCGAGGTCCATGCTGCGGTGAACATTTCGGCCATGGACCTCGCCGACGGTGCGCTCGGAGATCGGGTCTGCCAGACCCTGGAGGAGCAGGACCTGGCCTTCGGTCGCCTGTGCATCGAGGTGACCGAGAGCGCGATCATGGCCGATCCGGCCAGGGCCACCGAAGTGCTGTCCGGCCTCCGGGAGCGGGGCGTGCGCGTTTCCATCGACGATTTCGGGACGGGGCAATCCTCTCTCGCTCAGCTCAAGCGCCTGCCCGTTGACGAATTGAAGATCGATCGCAGTTTTGTCCAGAACGTCGCCGAGGATGCCGAGGACCGGGTGATCGTGGAAAGTACCGTCGCCTTGGCTCACCGCATGGGCCTGGAGGTGGTGGCGGAGGGCATCGAGACGCAGGCGGGGCGGGATCTCCTGACCGAGCTCGGCTGCGACCGGGGACAGGGGTACCTGATCAGTCGACCGCTGACGGCGGATCAGTTGGGCGAATGGATCCGGGAGCAGTCTCTTGAGACGGCCTGAGTCTTGCCTGCTGCTGGTCCTAGCCCTGGTTGCCGCTCCGATCCATGCCGACGGAAGCCGGCTGCTCGCGACCGGGGGCGTCGTTCCGGTCGAAGGCGGCGGCGGCGGCGGAATCGTGCCCTGGGCGGTGCTCTCCGGCTACGGATCGGAAACCGAGGCCGGGGGCAGCGTCACCTACTCCAGACTGGACACCGATGACTACGCGGTCGCCGTGTACGCCGCGGCCTACAGTTGGGACAACCGGCTCGAGCTGTCCCTTGCGCGGCAGGAATTCGAGCTGGGCACGCTGCGCAGACTCATCGGCCTGGCGCCGAACGCGAAGCTTCGGCAGAACATCGTCGGCCTCAAATACCGCGTCACCGGCGACGTCGTCTACACGCCGTGGCCCCAGATCTCGCTTGGGGTGCAGTACAAGAAGAACCTCGACCCCGCCGTTCCGCTTGCCGTGGGCGCCCGCGACGACGCCGACTTCGATGCGTACGTCAGCGCCTGCAAATTGTTCCTCGCCAGTCTGGCACAGCGCAACCTCCTGACCTGCGGCACGCTGCGCTACACCCGGGCCAACCAGGGCGGTCTGCTCGGGTTCGGCGGCGATGGGGGAACGGGACGGGAACTTCACGCGGAAGTCGCCGTTGCCCTGCTGCTCAACCGACGTTTCGCGGTCGGCGCGGAATATCGAAGCAAGCCCGACAATCTCGGGTTTGCCCGCGAAGACCGCTGGTACGACCTGTTCGCGGCCTGGTTTCCCAGCAAACGCTGGTCGGTCACCGCGGCCCACGTCGATCTGGGCTCCATCGCCGGCCTGACCGACCAGACCGGCGTCTACGTTTCGGCCCAACTCAACTGGTGATCATGCGCAGCGCGCCGGCCGCAATGTTCTTCCTTCTCCTCGCGGCCTGCGTCGGGGCGCCCCCGCAGGCGGACGACGCCCTCTATCGCGACCTCGGAGGAACCGCCGGCATCACCGCGATCGTCGATTCCTTTCTCGTCGAGCTGGCCCGGGACGAGCGCATCATCCATCACTTCCGGCGCACCAATGTCGAGCGCTTTCGGCGGCTCCTGATCGAGCAGTTCTGCGAGCTGGCCGGCGGCCCTTGCACCTACAGCGGTGACTCGATGGCGCTTTCCCACCGCGGCATGGGCCTCACCGATCGGGACTTCAATGCATTGGTCGACGATCTGATCCATGCCATGGAAGCCGAAAACGTCCCGGTCGGTGCGCAGAACCGGCTACTCGCCCTGTTGGCACCCATGTACGGCGAGATCATGGCCGAACAGGATGTCGAACCGCTTGCGGGTTCCAACCGCTGACCAGGCGCAAACCCGGCCCTCGCAGCCGGTTTCCTGTGACAGGTCGGCGTGTGCTTTGGTAAGTTCGGTCCGTCCAGGCAGGAACCAGCCTCCGCAAGATGACTCGGATCACCGCCAATGGCGACTCTCAGCAGCGCTCGACCCGCCCGATTGCCGGGCGCAAGGCGCCGACCTGATCCGATGCGAGCCGATCCGGAAAAACTCAACTCCGAGACATTCGACGTCGCCATCGTCGGCGGCGGCATTACCGGTGCCATGGTGGCCTGGGAAGCTTCGCTGCGGGGCCTTTCCGTGGTGCTGCTGGAGCGCGGCGACTTTGCAAGCGGTGCCACCGGTACGGGAACGCGACTGATCCATGGCGGCTTCGGCCAATGGCATCCTCGCCAGGTCCAGACCGTCCGCTTGGCCCTCCAGGAACGGCAATATTGGCTGTTTGCGGCGCCGCACCTGGTCCAACCGCTGCCGGTCCTGCTTTTCCCTGGAAACCGCCTCAAACACATCGTCCACCGGGCGGCGATGGCCCTCCACGACCGGATGGACTCCGAGTCGGGGCTTCCGCCGGGACGGACGGCCTCGCCGGACGAAATCGTCAAGGCACTGCCCTTCGCGCAGCGGCGTCCGGGTGGCGCACTGCTCCGCCATGAAGCGTCGGTCGCCTTCCCGGAGCGACTGGTGATTGCCGCGCTCCAGGGAGCGGTCGCCAGAAATGCCCGGGTCGCGAACCACGTCCAGGTGGCAGGCATTCAAGCGGGAAAAGAGGGACTCGAACTGCGGTTTCGGGATCGGATCGCCAATTGCGCCGGCAAGTGCCGGGCGCGCGCCGTCGTCAACGCCTCGGGCGCCTGGGCGGATCTGCTGGCGACTCCCGAGGACAAGGACGGCGGCTTGTCCCGAATCGCCAGGATGTACCTGGTCACGCCTCAGCTCAGCCGGGGCTTTGCCGTCGCCAACCTTCCCGCTCCCCACCAGCACTTCGTGGTGCCCTGGCAAGGGCACAGCCTGATCGGGGCGGCCACCCGGATCCTGGCCGGCGACCCGGACGATGCGGAGGTCGACGAATCGCAGATCCGCGACCTGCTCAAGGACACGAACCAGGCGTTTCCCGGCCTGAACCTCGAGCGCGAGAATGTGTTGCACGCTCAAGCTTCCATCCAGGCCCCAGCTTCGGCGAGCTTTGCCGGCATTGAAGTTCCGGAAATCCGCAGCCACCCGAGCGTGAAGATCATCAGCCTCGCGGGCGGCCATTTGACCATGGCACGCCGGACCGCGCAGGAAATCGTCGACCGGCTCAGCGACCTTCCCAGCCAATCCATAGCCACGGCGCTCCCGGGCGGCAACCGGGAGGAGCCCTCATT
>JAWVZU010000009.1:0-32671 GCA_033722075.1 Lysobacterales bacterium | reverse complement strand
GACCGCGCCGCATACCACGCCCAGCAAGAGGCTCAGGCCGGACAGCATCTTCAGGATTTTCATTGGCATCTCCACCTCGCACCCGAGAGGACCGATAGTAACTTATTTACATAGATCTGACGATTCGCGTCTGGTTCCCCTCGGCTCATGCAAATCTCTGGCGACGCGTATCAGATCGCCCGGGCCAGGTCGCTGAGCGGATTGACCAGAAGGATGCGGGTCAGCTGCAGCGCAACCAGGGCCAGCATCGGCGAGAGATCGAGGCCGGCCATCGGTGGCAGGATGCGCCGGCACGGTGCCAAAACCGGTTCGGAGAGCTGGTAGAGCACCGGCTGGATGGGATTGTCATTGTAGGGGGCGACCCAGCTCAGGATGATCTTGACGAAGATCACGAACATGAAGATCACAATGGTCAGATCGATCAGTTCGACGAAGCTGTAGGCGAGCAAGGTCGGAATGGCAATGCTGATGCCGCGCATGCCCAGCGTCAGGGCAAGTTCCGTCACCTGGAGCAGCCAGGCGAAGATGACCGCGCCGATGTCCAGGCGACCCCAGCTCGGAATGATCTTCTTCAGCGGCATGAGTACCGGGTTGGTGACCTTGACGATGAACTGGCACACCGGGTTGAAGAAGTTGGCGCGAACCAGCTGGAGCAGGACCCGCACGAGGAACAGGACCACGGCAAAGCCGAAGATCACCTGTACGAGAAACACCCCCGCGTCCGCGAGATAACCACCACCCATAGCTTGTCCGTGCGTCTGAAGTCAGGCCCTATTGTCGATGGATCGACCCTGTAGTGCCAGTGAAGAGAGGCCTTGCCGCCGTGCCGTCAGGGATCGCGCGGTCCGAAGATGTCCGTCCCCACTCGGACAATCGTCGCCCCCTCGGCGATCGCGGATTCCAGGTCCGCGGACATGCCCATCGAGAGCGTATCCCAGCCCGCCGGTGGGTCCGAGAGCGAGCTGAACAGGTCGGCCAGCTGCCGGAACCAGGCGCGTTGCTGCGATTCATCGGGCGAGGGCGGGGGGATACACATGAGTCCGCGCAGGCGCAGCCGGTCGCAGCCGGCAAAGGCTTCGGCCAGGGTCGCAAGCTCTTCCGGCGCGGCGCCCGACTTGGATTTCTCGTCGCCGATGCGGATCTGGATCAGGCAGTTGAGGGCAGGGCGCGAGGCGGGGCGCTGTTCGTTCAGGCGTCGCACCAGCTTTGGGCGATCGACGCTGTGCACCCAGTCGAAGTGCGAGGCGATGCCCCGCGTCTTGTTGGACTGGATCGGACCGATGTAGTGCCACTCGAGGTCGAGGTCCGCCAGCTCACGGATCTTGGCTTCGGCCTCGGAGAGGTAGTTTTCACCGAAGGCCTGCTGGCCGGCGCGAGCGACGGCTCGAATCGCCGCCGCGGGATGCCGTTTGCTCACCGCAAGCAGCCTCACGCTGCCGGGGGGCACGCCGGCGCGCCGCTCGGCCCGCCGAATCCGCTCTCCGACGCGCTCGAGCCGGACCCGCAGTTCGTCTTGTTCCGCTTGTCCAGGGTCAGTCATGGTGTCTTCTCCACATCTTAGCGGACCGTTGGTGTAAACTGATCCCCAGTCCAGTCACGTTGATGGAAGGAATCGATGGATATTGCAGAACTGCTTGCTTTCTCGGTCAAGAACGGCGCTTCCGACCTTCACCTGTCCGCTGGACTGCCGCCGATGATCCGGGTGGACGGCGACATTCGCCGCATCAATGTTCCCGCTTTCGATCAGAAAACGCTGCATGCGCTCATCTACGACATCATGAGCGACAAGCAGCGCAAGGACTATGAAGAATTCCTGGAGACGGACTTCTCCTTCGAAATTCCGGGACTGGCCCGTTTTCGGGTCAATGCATTCAACCAGAACCGCGGATCCGGCGCGGTCTTCCGGACCATTCCCTCGGAGATCCTCAGTCTCGAGGATCTGAACGCACCGGAGATCTTCCGCGAGCTGGTGGACGTGCCCCGGGGCATGATCCTGGTCACCGGGCCGACGGGGTCCGGCAAGTCCACGACCCTGGCGGCGATGATCGATCACATCAACAAGACCGATCACGGGCACATCCTGACCATCGAGGACCCGATCGAATTCGTGCACCAGTCCAACAAGTGCCTGGTCAACCAGCGCGAGGTGCACCGCGATACGCACGGCTTCAACGAAGCCCTTCGATCGGCGCTGCGGGAGGACCCGGACTACATCCTGGTCGGCGAGATGCGCGACCTCGAGACCATCCGCCTGGCCATGACCGCAGCGGAAACGGGGCACCTGGTCTTCGGTACGCTGCACACGTCATCGGCCGCCAAGACCATCGACCGGATCATCGACGTGTTTCCGGCCGGAGAGAAGCCGATGGTGCGTTCCATGCTGTCCGAGTCGCTGCGGGCGGTGATCGCGCAGACCCTGCTGAAACGCATCGGCGGCGGTCGGGTCGCGGCGCACGAGATCATGGTCGGCGTCCCGTCCATCCGGAACCTGATCCGGGAGGACAAGGTGGCCCAGATGTACTCGGCCATCCAGACCGACCAGAACTACGGCATGCAGACGCTGGACCAATGCCTGGCGGATCTGGTCCAGCGCGGCGTGA
Source organism: Lysobacterales bacterium (assembly GCA_033722075.1). Lineage (GTDB taxonomy): Bacteria > Pseudomonadota > Gammaproteobacteria > Xanthomonadales > SZUA-38 > JAWVZU01. The sequence continues at coordinate 30,071 of JAWVZU010000009.1, read as the reverse complement.
TCACCAAGAAGATCGCCCGACCGAGAGCCAACGACAAGAAGCAGTTCGACTGATTTGACTTGCCCACGGGCCGAGGGACCGGCCGGCGTGGACACCGGAGGTACCCATGGAATTCAATTCGTTTCTGAAGATGATGGCCCACAAGAAGGCTTCCGACCTGTTCGTGTCGGTCGGGTGTGCGGTCAGCATGAAGGTTCACGGGCGGATCATGCCCATCTCCCAAAACCCGCTCACCCCGGCACAGGCCCGGGACCTGGTGCTTGGGATCATGACCCCGAGCCAGAAGGAGGAATTCGAGCGGACCCACGAATGCAACTTCGCCATTGGCGTGCAGGGCGTGGGCCGGTTCCGGGTCAGCGCGTTCTACCAGCGCAACCACGTCGGCATGGTCCTGCGCCGGATCGAAACCAAGATTCCTTCGATCGAATCGCTGAACCTCCCGCCGATTCTCAAGAACCTGTCGATGACCAAGCGCGGCATCATCATCATGGTGGGCGCCACCGGCACCGGTAAGTCGACCTCGCTTGCGGCGATGCTGGGTTACCGCAACCTCAACTCGACCGGCCACATCATCACCATCGAGGATCCGATCGAATTCGTGCACAAGCACGAGGGTTGCATCATCACCCAGCGGGAAGTCGGGATCGACACGGAATCCTACGAGGTGGCGCTGAAAAACACCCTTCGCCAGGCGCCCGACGTGATCATGATTGGGGAGATCCGGACCCGCGAAACCATGGACCACGCCATCGCTTTCGCCGAGACTGGTCACTTGTGCATGGCGACGCTGCACGCCAACAACGCCAACCAGGCCATGGACCGCATCGTCCACTTCTTCCCGGAAGACCGCCGGCCGCAGCTGTTCATGGACCTGTCGCTGAACACCAAGGCGATCATTGCCCAGCAGCTGATCCCCACGCCGGACGGCAAGGGACGCCGCGCCGCAATCGAGATCCTCATCAACACGCCACTCATGTCGGAACTGATCCGCAAGGGCGAGGTGTCGAAGATGAAGGGCCTCATGAAGGAGTCCGTCAACGCCGGGATGAAGACCTTCGACCAGGCGCTTTTCGAACTCTATCAGGCCGGCGAGATCAGCTACGAAGACGCCCTGCGGCACGCGGACTCGGCCAACGAGGTGCGCCTGCGCATCAAGCTCAGCCAGGGTGGGGACGCCAAGACCCTGTCGTCCGGAATGGACGGAATCGGCCTGGTGGGCGAGGAAGAAGACAAGGATACGGGGCTGCTGCAGTAGGGCTCCGGGATTCTGCACCGATCGAATCCCCCCGACCGGTCGCGCTTTCGCACGCCTTTGCCGACTCCCTTTGACGAGCAAAGGGGGTATTGGAATAGAGCGTTGAACGGAGGGAATCGGTCTGTTCCCTGGTCAACGACCCATTTTGTTTCACCCCCTTTGCTCGTCAAAGGGGGTCGCAAAGGTTGGCGCCAAAGTGCCAACCGTGCGGGGGGATTGGATCAGCGCATCATCCTGTCCAACGCCACAGCCGGCCATGGACGGACAGCGCGCAAGCAAACAGAAACTGACCTAAAACCACCACCAGCCGTCGTCGAGGTCGTCCTCGCAGCGGCGTAGCTGGGCGCCCCATTCCTTGGCGCGGTGGTCCACCGTGCGGGCCACGTCCATGAGCCAGCCCTTGCGCCGGTAGGTCTTGTTCTTGAAGCCGCCGTGACCCTCATGGTAGGCGAGGTATTGGTTGTACGGATCCCATTTGGAGACACCGAGCGTGCGCTGGCTGAGATTCGTGTACCAGCCCACGAAATCGATCGCGTCGCCGAAGTCGTCGCGATCCGCGCCCCGGTTGCCGGTCTTCTCCCGATACCAGTCCCAGGTCGCATCCTTGACCTGGGCGTAGCCGTAGGCGTCGGAGGCTCGTGGACCCGGTATGAAACCGAGGATCTTCTTCCGCGGTGGGCGGGCGTTGAACTTGAACGTGGACTCCTGGCGGATAATGGCCATCTGCACGTGCACCGGCGTGCCCCATTTCTCGGTCGACCGCAGCGCGTCCTTGTACCAGCCGGGTCGCTCTTCGAAGATCCGGCACAGGTCATCGACGTTTGACGGGGGGCGAGTCGCGCAGCTGCCGATCAGGATCACGGCAACGATGAAGACCAGAACGGCCCGCAGCTGCAGACCCAGCATCTGGGCCAGTTGCGCTCTTGGAATCGGGGCCGCCATTGCGCCCGATTTTCTCAGGCCCGCCACGGTGGCGCAATTGAAGTTTACGAAACCATGACGAATGCGCCGCAATAGTTGTGAAGCTACACTAGGAATGCGCATTGGGCGCTCATCCAAAGACCAAGGGGATCTTGAAGACATGGCTGGTAAATATCGGCTCTACACCGGCAACAACGGCAAGTTCTATTTTCAACTGAAGGCGGCCAATGGCCAGGTCATCCTGCAAAGTCAGGGTTACGCATCCAAGTCATCCGCCAACAATGGTATCCAGTCGGTACAGAAGAACTGTGGCAGCGACGATCGCTACGAGCGGAAGGTCGCGAAGGACGGGCAGCATTACTTCGTCCTGAAGGCATCCAATGGCCAGGTCATCGGTTCCTCCGAGATGTACAAGCAGCAGAAGAGCTGCGAGAACGGCGTCGAGTCGGTCAAGAAGAACGGTCCCACGGACAAGGTCGACGACGACACGGCCTGACGCTCGGCGGCAAGGCAGGCGGCCGTCCTCAGATCACGCGGCGGCCGCCGACCAGTGTGGCGGTGACGCGGCCGGGCATCTCCCAGCCGGCAAAAGGCGTTGATCGCCCGGCGCTGGTCCATTCCGCGTCGTGGGGATCGCAGCGCCACACGGCGTCGGGATCGACGATGACGAGATCCGCCACGCGACCTACCTCGATGCGGCCTGCATCGCCGCCCAGAACCGCCATCGGCTGAGCTGCCAGCCGTGCAGCCAGCTGCGGTGCGGTCAGGAGTTCCTCCTGGACCAGTTTGATCCCAAGGGAAAGCAGGGTCGGCAGCGTTGAAGCGCCCGGCTCCGCCGCCGGGAACGGCGCCATTTTCGCGTCGTTGGGCAGGGGACAGTGGTCGCCGCGGATCATCAGCAGTCCGGATGCGACGGCATTTCTCAGCGCGGCCCGATCTTCCTGGGTCCTGAGGGGTGGGTCGACGCGGCAGGCCGGATTGAATCCCACCACGTCCATCTCCGTGAGCAGCAGATGCATGATCGACACATCCGCCGTGACGGGCAAACCCGCTTCGCGGGCTCGCTGAATCAGTTGGACTGCGCCCTGGCTGGACAGTGGGCCGAAGTGAGCCCGCACCCCCGTGTCCTCGACCAGGGCCAGGTCCCGGGCCAGCGCCGCGGTCTCGGCGGCAGCCGGCACGCCGGTCAGCCCGAGGCGGGTGGCGATGCGCCCGGCGTGCGCGTGTCCGTCGGCAGCCAGCCAGGGATCCCTCGGAGTGATGAACACGCACAGTCCAAGGTCGGCCGCGTAGCGCAGGGCGCAGCGCATCACCCGCGAGTCCTGCACCCAGTTGCGACCGTTGCCGACGCCGCGGCATCCGGCCGCCTGTAGTGTGGCCATATCGGTCAGGCCCTTGCCGGCGAGTCCCACGGTGAGCCCGCCGATGGTAACCACCCGGGCGACATCGTCCGCTTCGCAGCTCCGCTCGAGGTCCCGTACATGGGTCGGATCATCCAGGATGGCCAGCCCGTCCGGTGGGACGCACAGGGTCGTGACGCCGGATCGGACCGCCGCTCGGGCCTCGCGCAGGGCTCCGTTGCCCTGCGGAACATTCGCTGCGAGGTCGACGAGTCCCGGCATCAGCCATTGGCCCTTCGCATCGAGCGTCTTGCTGTTTGACGGCGCTTCGATCTCGGCGGCAATTGCGGTAATGCGGTCGCCCTCGATGAGTACATCGCCCTTGCTGGGCGCGTCGGCCTCGCAATCGACGATCAGGGCGTTGCGAATCAGCAGGCTCAAGCGGCGCCCTCTCGAATTCCCTGGTGGGCGCCCATCACGATGGCCATGACGGCCATTCGGACGGCGACCCCGTTTCGCACCTGTTCCAGGATGACCGAGTTGGGCCCGTCGGCCACCCGCGAGTCGATTTCGACGCCCCGGTTCATCGGGCCCGGGTGCATCACCAGGCAATCCGGCTTGGCCAGGGCCAGGCGCCTCGGCGTGAGGCCGAAGCGCTCGAAGTACTCGGTCTGACTGGGCAGATAAGGCCCCTGCATCCGTTCTTTCTGGAGCCGCAACATGCAGATGGCGTCGGCGCCTCGCAGCGCGGCGTCGAAGTCGCTGAAGATCTCCACGCCCAGCTCGTCGAGCGACTCGGGAATGAGGGTCGTGGGTGCGCAAACCCGGACTTCACCGACGCCCATGATCCGCAGCGCATGAATCTCCGAGCGAGCAACCCGAGAGTGCAGGATGTCGCCGGCGATCACCACCCGGAGATTCTGCAGGTCGGGCTTGTGGCGACGCAGGGTAAACAGGTCCAGCAGCGCCTGGGTCGGGTGGGCGTGACTGCCGTCGCCTCCGTTGAGCACGCTGACGCCTTCCGAGACCTGACTGGCAAAGAAGTGCGCAGCACCGCTCAACTGGTGCCTGACCACGAACATGTCGCAGTGCATGGCTTCCAGGGTGTAGAGCGTATCCATGAGGCTTTCGCCCTTGGTGGTGCTGGACGCTTCCACATTGATGTTCACGACGTCTGCCGAGAGCCGTTTTGCGGCAAGTTCGAAGGCCGTCCGGGTCCGCGTGCTCGGCTCGAAGAACAGGTTGATGACCGTGCGGCCGCGCAGCAGGGGCAGCTTGTGAACGCGCATCTGGGCCGCACTGCGCAGGCTCTCGGCGGTATCAAGGATCTCGACCAGGTGGTCCTGGCGAAGGCCTTCGATATTCAGGAAATGGCGCAGCCGCCCGGCCTCATTCAGCTGCAGATCAGTCATGCGCGGGCTTCTCCAGAACGAACTCGAGCGGGTCCGGGCCGGTGAGCTTGATCCGCACGTCTTCAGGCAACTCGAGCTGTCCGCCCAGTGCGTCGGGCTGGATCGGGAGTTCCCGGCCCGGTCGGGTCAGCAGGACCGCAAGCCGGATCGTCGCCGGGCGGCCGAACTCGAACAGCGCATTGATGGCCGCGCGGATGGTTCGGCCCGTATGCAGCACGTCATCGACCAGCAGGATCAGCCGATCCTCGGTCTGCGGCAAATGGGTGGGCTGGATGCGCTGCGGTATACCACGATGATGGAAATCGTCGCGATGGAATCCGACGTCGATCTCCCCCGGCCGCTCGGTGATGCCCAGGCGCTCGCTAAGGGTCTGGGCAACCCACAAGCCGCCGGTGCGTACGCCGACGATCAGGGGTTTCCTGGTGCCGTCCGCCGCGAGGACTTCGGAGCAGGTCTCGGTCAGGTGGCTCAGGAGCGGTTCGACTTCAGGTAGCTCGATCTGCAAACCATTGCTCCAGGATGAGTTTGGCAGCGACCGCATCAAGCTTGTCCCGGTTCCGCCGCCTCAGCTGGCCGGCGCGTCGCTGATCCCGGAATCGGGCCTCGGCGGCTACGGAGGTGTAGCGTTCGTCCGCATGATGCACCGGGAGCCTGTATCTGTCAGCGAGTTTTCCGGCAAACGACCGGGCTGCCCGGGTGATGGCCTGCTCCTCTCCCGCTTCAGTGAGCGGTATGCCCACGACCATCGCGTCGGGATGCCACGCTTCCACCAGTCCGGTGATGGCCGTCCAGTTCAGCTCGTCGGCGGGATTGTCTATCGTCGCGAGCGCGGTCGCCGTACCGGTCAGGCTCTGGCCGATGGCAACCCCGATCCTGCGCAGTCCGAAGTCGAAACTCAGAACCGTGTCAGGCATGCCCGGCAAAACCGGTGAGCTGGGCAATGTCGACACCCAGTTGCTCCGCCGCCAGGCTCCAGCGCGACGCCATGGGGGCATCGAAGATGATTTGGGCGTCACCGGGGCCGGAAAGCCAGGAGTTTTCGCGAATCTCTCGCTCGAGTTGGCCGGGCGCCCAGCCGGCATAACCGAGGGCAAGAAGGGCCCGCTGTGGGCCCTCGCCGCGGGCCAGGGCCTCGAGAATGTCTTTCGAGGTGGTCAAGGCCAGGTCTTCGCTGACCTGGATCGACGAGTTCCACTCACCACTCAGTTCGTGCAGGACGAAGCCGCGATCCCGCTGGACCGGGCCGCCGATGAGGACCGGCTGGTTGCACCAGGGTTGGTCGTCGCACTCGATGTCCAGCTGGGCGAGAACTTCCGAGATCTGCAGGTCCGCGGATCGGTTGATCGTGATGCCTAGCGCCCCGGATTCGTTGTGCTGGCAAAGGAAGGTGACCCCTTTCTCGAAGTTGGGATCCTTCAGCCCGGGCATGGCGATGAGGAAGTGGCCGTTGAGATACGAACCTTCTTGCATGGGCTCTATGATAACCGCCCGATTCGTCCTGGGAAAATAGTTGAGTTCACGTATTGCGAATCATTCTCATTTACATTACGATTTTCAGCATTAACGAATTCATCACAATTGGGATTTCCCGGAGCACTCCATGAGCATGACCGTCTCGACCCTCGCGCTGGCTATAGCCGCTGCATTGACCCCGCCCGATACCTACGATCTCGAGGAGGTCACGATCATCGGCGAACGCCCGGAAGACGCGCGCAGCATGACCGGGTCAGCCCATGTGGTTGGACCTGCCGATCTCGATGATTTCTACCATGCGGACATTCAGCAGATCCTGCGCGAGGTGCCGGGCATCTCGGTACAGATCGAAGACGGTTACGGATTGCGTCCAAACATCAGCATTCGCGGTGTTGCCACCGAGCGCAGCGGCCGCATTACCCTGCTCGAAGACGGCGTGCTGATTGCGCCTGCGCCCTATGCAGCTCCCTCGGCTTACTATTTTCCCACGCCCGGTCGCATGACGGCCTTCGAGGTGCTCAAGGGTCCGGCAGCGATCACCGAGGGGCCGTACACGATCGGTGGGGCGCTGAACATGGTGTCAACCCCCATTCCGAATGATCGCGAGGGGCAGGTTCTTTCCGAGATCGGCGCCGACAACACCTACCGCGTGCACGCCACCTACGGCGACCAGGTGGGGGGCTTCGGGTATCTCCTGGAGACCCATCAATGGGGAAGCGACGGATTCCAGGACATCGACCGGAGCGACCGCGATGCGGGCTTCGACAAGCAGGATTACATGGCCAAGCTGAGCTTCAGCACCGACCCGGCGGACGGGCGCCTCTATCAGCGTCTTGACCTGAAGTTCCAATATGCCGAGGAAGACTCCAACATGAGTTACCTCGGGCTGACCGATGCGGACTTCGATGCCGATCCCTATCGGCGCTATGGTCTGTCCGAACTGGACAACATGGACACGGCTCATGAGCAGGTGGTGGCCCGCTATCTCATCGAGGTGACTCCGGACGTTCGGCTGACCGCGACCGCCTACAACAACGAGTTCGAGCGGAACTGGTTCAAGACCGAAGGCATCGACTTCGACGGCAGCGCCAGTGCTGCCGAGTTCGACCGGACCGGCTGGTTCAACGTGGTCCAGTCGATCAACCGCGGCGAGCCCCTGGCCGGCTTCAGCACGGCCACGCTGCAGGGCATCCTCGATGGCGACGTCGACACGGCGATCGGCAGCATCGAACTGCGTAACAATGCCCGGGAGTACTATTCGCGGGGGATCGAACTCGGCGCCCAGTGGGATCTCCAGTTTGGCGAGGTGACCCACGATCTGGAAATCGGCGTACGCTGGCACGAGGATCAGGAAGACCGCGTGCAGCGTTATTCCACCTATCACCAGGAAGGAGGCGAACTGGTGCTCGATGACCTCGGCGAACTGGGCAATGCGGGGAACCGTGTTCAGAACGCGGAAGCCGTGGCCGTCCACGTCTATGATCGGATTCGCTGGGGCCAGTGGACGCTGACGCCGGGACTGCGCTACGAGAACATCGATCAGGACCGGATTCGCTACGAGACCCGGTCCGGTCGCACCGATGATCCGTCGTCACGTGCCGCGGCGAATGTCCGGGATACCCGCCAGAACAACGTCGACGTGCTGCTGCCGGGCCTCGGGGCGCTTTATGAATTCAACGCCAATCTGAGCCTGCTGGCCGGTGTGCATAAGGGTTTTTCCGCGCCGACCAACGCTCCGGGCGTCCGTGAGGAAGAGGCGATCAATTACGAAGCCGGCTTTCGCTTCCAGCGCGACGGGCTCTATGCGGAGGCGATCGCCTTCTACAGCGACTACGACAATCTGCTGGGCGTGTGTACCGCTTCGTCCGGTCGGGATTGCGTCATCGGTGATGCATTCAATGGCGATGCGGCCTCCGTTCTCGGGCTGGAGGCGCGATTCCAGTATGCGTGGGACGTCGCCGGCGGCTGGCGCGTGCCCCTGGATATCAGCTACACGTACATTGACGGCGAATTCGACAGCGATATCGCGGATACCGGGTTCTTCGGCGACGTGTCGTCGGGCGACCCGCTGCCCTACATTCCGGAAAACCAGCTGACTGCCGGCATCGGCCTGGAGCAGGGCTCCTGGTCCGGTTACCTCGCCGCCAACTATGTCGACGAGGTTTGCGTGCGGGCAAGCTGCGGCACTTTCGAACGTACCGACAGTGGCCTGTTCATCAATCTTTCCGCCGAGTATCAGCTGAATCCGCAGCTGGCCCTGTTCGGCAAGGTCGAGAACGTATCCGGGGAGGACGCGATCCTCGGCCGTCAGCCTTACGGCGCCCGCCCGTATCGGGATCGGACCGCGCTGGTGGGCTTCCGATTTGCATTCTGACCCGCAATGAAACGCAAATGGTATTGACAATCATTCTCATTTGCATTTGAATAGAGGCATCAACACAGGTAGGGCATCGTGTACGTCTGCATCTGTAACAGCGTCACCGACAAGGAAATCCGCCGCGCCGCCGAGCGCGGCGTCGATTCCATGCGGCAGCTCCGGGAAACGACCGGTTGCGCCGGGACCTGTGGGCAATGTGCGCAGCTCGCCAGTCAGATCCTCCAGGAAGCTCAGCCGAACCGGTCGGCACGCGAACTTCCGTTGGACGTGACGCCCATTTTCGCCTGAAAGCCTCTCCGGATACTTGGGCTGGCTCCCGCCAGCCGCTATCATCGTGATCCAATTCTGGCGCAGCCGGATCATCGTGACACGGGCAAGGAGCAGCAATGCAGGGCGATAAGAAAGTCATCGAGTACCTGAACCGGGTTCTGTTCAACGAACTCACCGCGATAAACCAGTACTTCCTGCATTCCAGGATGCTCGAGGACATGGGGTTCACCCGCCTCGGTGAGAAGGAGTACGAAGAGTCCATCGACGAGATGAAGCACGCCGATGAGCTCACCAAGCGGATACTCTTCCTCGAGGGGCTGCCGAACCTGCAGCAGCTGGGCAAGCTGATGATCGGCGAGCACGTGCCCGAGATGCTGGAATGCGACCTCAAGCTCGAGATGGAGGCCTTGCCGGTGCTCCGCGAGGGCATCGCGTATTGCGAGGAGGTGGGCGATTACGTGACCCGCAACCTGCTGCGAGAAATCCTCGATTCCGAAGAAGAGCACGTCGACTGGCTGGAAACGCAGCTCGGTCTCATCGACAAGATGGGGCTCGAGAACTACCTCCAATCCCAGGCCGACTGATCCGCCCAGAGCGCTCACCATGAAGCTGGACAGCTCGCTACGCGAGCTGATCTTGAATGGGGCAACGACCGGGAGAGCAATCCACGGCCCAAGCCGTCGGCAGCTTCTCGCCACCCCCTTTGAGCAAGGGGGTAAATAGGGTCTCACTAACCCGAATATTGCACCAATTTTGCTCCACGGCCCCAAATTCTGGCTATAGATCAACCGATTGGAAGGGTTTTTGGGCCGGGGCCAAGGTACACTTTGTTTCGCGGCCGGTTTGTCGCTTCATCTCGCGAGTCATATCGTCCGATCCCCCTCAAACCGTGGAATAACCACGCTTTCTCGGACGATCGGTCAATCTGACGGCGCGAGCTGAACCGACAAATCCGGAAATCGGTGCAACATTCGGGCTAAACCACCCCTTTGCTTGCCAAAGGGGTCGCGAACGAAGCGGCGGGGGATTGCTCTTCCAAGCACTGGCTACTCAGAAGCTGCATAGCTCGCTACGCCACCGTGAAGACGTGAAGGGTCATTGGAGACTTGAAGATGGCAGCGGGCGGTCCCCCTGCCATGCGAGGGGGTAGGAGTCAGGCGGTTTTCTTGCGGCGGAGCTTGTTCAGGCGGACGGCGACCTGCTTGTAGAGCTTGATCATCTCCCGGACCCGCTGGGGAACGTGCTCCACCTTGCCGCTGCGCGCGTCGTGCTCCAGCGACTTGGCCAGCTCTGACAATCCGATGGCGCCGAGGTTTGCGCTGGTCGACTTCAGCGCATGGGCGGGGGGAATGAGATCGGCGTCCTTGCCGGATTCGGCGGCTTTTGCGAGTTGCTTCAGGGTCTTCGGTGAATCTTCGAGGTACACCGAGACAAGGTCCTGAAAATCATCGCCCATGATTTCCATGACGTCGCTCAGCGTTTGCTGGTCGATGATGATGCTGGCCTTCTCGGCCGCAACCTTCTCGGGTCCCGTGTCCGCCTTCTTCTTGCTGACGACGTCGCCCTGTTTCGGCCCCTTGCCCTGCTTGGCGAGCGCCCGGCCGATGGTCTCCCGGAGCAGCGCCTTGTTGAGGGGCTTGGACATGTAGTCGTCCATGCCGGCGTTCAGGCACTTTTCGCGATCGCCCGCCATGGCGTTGGCGGTCATCGCAAGGATCGGCTTGTGCCCGAGGCCACCGCGCTCTTCCAGCTTGCGCCACTCGCGGGTGGCGGTATAACCGTCCATCACCGGCATCATGCAATCCATGAGGATGGCGTCGAAACGCTCGTGGTCCTTGCGCAGCATGTCGATCGCTTCCTTGCCGTTCTTGGCCACCTCGAACTCGAGGCCGATGACGCCAAGCAGCTTCTGCGCGACATGCAGGTTGACCGGATTGTCCTCGACCAGCAGGACTTTTCCTTCGAGCGTCTCCCCGGCCAGGGTATCGGTCGCGTAGGAGAGCTCCCGTTCGGAGACGCTATCGTCGTCGCTGCGACCGCCGCCGGCCAGCAGCGTATCCAGCGCGGACTGGATCGATCCCTCGTTGGCGCTCCGTTCTCGCGCATCGACTCCCTGCAGTGACTCGACTTCCGCCGGCAGCTTGCCGTCTTCGGTCAGCAGGAGCACGACCATGCTCGAAAGGCGGTCGTCCTCCCGGAGCTGCTTGAGCAGCGCAATGGACTCTTCCGCTTCCTTGCCGAGATCGATGATCAGCACATCGAAGCGCCAGCTTGCGCCCAGCTCGGCCGTATTGCTCAGCCGGTTCGATGCGTCCTTGATCGACGGGACCGCATTGGCCTTCAGGCTCCAGCGATCCGCAAACACGCCCAGGCGGCGGCGCAGCTCCGTGTCGGTAGAGACGATCAGCGCCTTGCTGTTGGACAGCTCCTTGGCGCTGGCCTGAATGTCGCCGATCGACTTCTTGAGCCGCGCCGTGAACCAGAAAACGGAACCCTTGCCCGGTTGCGACTTGACGCCGATCTTGCCGTTCATCAGCTCGACCAGCCGCTTGCAGATCACCAGACCCAGCCCGGTTCCCCCGTAGGTTCGGGTGGTGGAGGCGTCGGCCTGCGAGAAGGGCTTGAACAATCGCTCGGACGTCTTTTTGTCCATGCCGACGCCGGTGTCCCGCACGGTAAACAGCAGTTCCGTTTCCTTGGGCAGTTCCTGGCGCTTGCTGATGGTGATGGTGACCGAGCCCTTCTCGGTGAACTTGATGGCATTGCTCACCAGGTTGGTCAGGACCTGGCGCAGTCGCACCGGATCGCCGCGCATGGCCAGACGCACACCGGGCTCGATGACGGCCTTGAGTTCCAGGCCCTTCTTCTCCGCGCCGCTGGACATCAGCCGAACCACCGAGTCCAGCAGCTCCCGCAGATTCATCCCCACCGTCTCGAGATCGAGCTTGCCGGCTTCGATCTTCGAGTAGTCGAGGATATCGTCGATGATGGTCAGCAGGTGCTTGGAGGATTGGAAGGCGGTCGACAGGTAATCCCGCTGGGTCTCGTTGAGCTTGGTACCGCGCAGGATGTCCAGGATGGGCAGGATGCCGTTCAGCGGCGTGCGGATCTCGTGGCTCATGGTGGCCAGGAACTCGTCCTTGGCCATGTTGGCCGCCTCGGCCGCGATCTTCGCCGCCTTGACCTCTTCCTCGACCCGCCTGCGCTGGGCAACCTCTTCGGAGAGCTTCTGGTTGAGTGCTTCCAGCTCCTTCTTGGATCCCGAAAGTACGTTGACCAGTCGCTCCTTCTCGTAGGCGAGCTTCAGCGAAGCCCTCATTTCAGCCTGCATCTGCACGGCGTGGAACACCATGGTGGCCGCCAGCAGGACCACCACGCCCGCGGCGAAGAGGTAGGCCGGGTCGCCGGCCATCAGCAGCTCGAACATCAGACCCGCGAACAGGGGGATGTTGAACGCCGCCATGACGCGGGGCGAAGGTGCCAGCAGGAGCAGTCCGGAAATGCCCATGCCAACGACCACCACGCCGGTCAGCAGCGGGCTGAGGTCGAAGAACAGGAAGGCGCTGGCACCCCAACCGAGGCCGGAGCCGAGCAGTGTGAGGGTGGCCGCCGTGATCCAGGAGCCCGGATTGCTGTCGACGTCGTCGGCCCTGCGGTAGGTCATGAAGACGACGCCGCGGGCAATGCCCACGAGCACGAAGTAGACGATCCAGGCCAGGGCCGCGGTGGACCCATGGAAAAACCAGAAGTAGGCGCCGACGATCAACGCGATCACGGTGCTCGCGATTGTCTCGTGCAGCGACGTCTGATACATGAACCGGACCTGGGCCGCCAGGAGCCGTTCCGTGTCGTCGAAACTGTCGTCGGCTTTGGAGAATAGGGACGGGATCTTCATCCTGGCGCGCTCAGACGGGGTTCACGAAATTGTAGCCCAACTGGTTCTCGGGCTCCTGAACGAAATGTCCCTGGATGTAATCGATCCCGGAAGACCATAGCGCGACCGCGGCCCGGGCATCCTCTACGGCCGGAGCAATCACCATGGCATTGTGTTCGTGGAGTTTCGTGGTGGTCTCCTCGATGAGACCGTCTTCCTCATGTTCGGCCACGAACTGCGGTGACAGCTTGACGAATTCTGCCGGGAAATGCTGCAGGATCTGAAATGCCGTCTCCGTTCCGTTGAACTGTCCGAGGCAGAAGCGGATCCGCCGCGGGTTCAGGGCCTGGCGGAAATCGACTACGGACTTCAGCGAGTCCACGATCTCCGGCAGCTTGAACTCCATGACCAGATGCGAGCCAGGCACCTTCCGCGATTCCATGGACTTCATCAGCCATTCGGGCAATTCCTTGTCCTCGGTGGCGGCCACCGACTGGTTGACGAACAGGCGCAGGACCTTGGAATGCTCTCCACTGCCGGCCATCACCGAAAGGGCCTTCTTCAATACCCACCGGTCGATCTGGCCCATCATGTCCAGTTCGTCGGCGGCCTCCAGCAGTTCCCGCGGCGGTATCGTCGGCCCGTTGTCCCGCGGCAGCCGCAGCAGGCAGTGATACTGCTCGATCTCTTCGCCCTGCAGAGACGCGATCGGCTGAAACACGAGCTGGAAGCGATTGTTGTCGAGCGCGTCCATGATCAGGCTGCCGATCTCCCGGACTTCCTCCTGTTCGGCAGCTTCGCTGTCCGTCTGGTGAACGACGACGCGGTTCGGCGGATTCTCGCCTTCCGGGTTGCACGCTCGTTCCGCTGCGCCGATCACGCTGGCGGCGTCGGCGAACTGGACGGACAGGGGGCACACGCCGGCGGACATGGTCAAGGTGTACGGCCGATCGCCGGGGACGTCGAACTCGTGGTTGGCCACCTTGTCCAGAGCGATGCGCGCTCGCCGCTGCAATGCACTGACCGATCGCTGCGGAATCAGCATGCAATAGGCGTTGTCTCCATAGCGCGCCGTCAAGTCCGCGTCACGCAGGTTTTCGGTGAGGATCGGCCCAAGCTGGCCGGTCAGGGACTCGAAGGCCGGCAGGCCCAGTTCGCGCCGGACATCCAGCGGCCGGTCCAGTTCGAAGTAGATGACGCCGCCCGGCTTGTCGGCCTGCTCCGGATCGAAGGCGACCAGTTCCGCGTTGATCCGGTCCAGCAAGGCCGGGCGCTCGACCAGGCCGCTCACCGTGTCGGGAACTCTCATCTGGGCAGTCCCGCGGGTGCTGATGGCGCGGGCCCTGGTGACCCGGTTCTTGACCGCCGAGACCAGATGCCGCGGCCGAATGGGCTTGGAGAGGAAGTCGTCTCCGCCGGCGAGGAGTGCGTCGTAATGCGTATCCTCATCCTCTTCCCCGGAAAGGAAGACGATCGGCGTATTCACGAACTCGTCGCGCTCGCGGATGATCGCCGTGAGTTCCATCCCGTCGCAGCCGGGCATGTGCAGGTCCATGAGGAGCAGATCGGGCTGAAAACTCTCCATCACGTCGATGACCTTCAGCGGATCGCTTTCGGTACGGGCCTGCATTCCCGCCCTTCGCAGGATCGACTGCGCAAAGATGGCCTGCGAATTGTCGTCCTCGACGACCAGCACCCGGAATGGATCTTCGGGTGAGGTCTGGAGCAGGTCGGCAATCCGTATCGCGATCTCGTCGACCGGCGCTTCGGTCGAGAAAAATGCGTCCGCGCCGGCACGCATCAGGCTCAGGCGCGTCGCGACATCACGTTGGGGCGAAAGGGCGATCAGCGGCAGCTGATTGTGCGATTTGGCGCGCAGCTTGCGCACCACCGGGCCGACCTCGTCGAGCCGGTCGAGGAAGGCTTCGTCCACGATCACCGCGTCCGGTCCGATCGCGTTCAGGACCTCCATGAACTCTTCCGGGTCCGTGAACGACTGGATTTCGTGTGCGTCCTCGAGCAGCACCTGCAGTTGCCTGGAGGTCTCCTCTCCCCCATGCAGGAAATAGATGGAAGGCGTATCGGGGCCCGTCTTGATCGGTTCCTCGCCGGGTTCTTCCTCCTCGGGCTGCGGGCTTGGCGGTCCGGGTTCTTCGATCGGCGTGTCGAGATCATCCTCGACCGCTTCGAACAATTCGTCGAGATCCTCGAACTCTTCCGCCATCATGGAGGCCGGCTCGAGATCCGAATCCTCTTCAGCTTCCGCCTCTGTCGCAGCGTCCGCTTCTTCCAGGTCCTCGAAGAACTGGTCTTCGCTGACCATCTGGGATTGCAGGTCGCCGATGGAAATTCCGTCGCTGTCGTCGATCAGCAGTTCGGCGTCTTCGTCCTGTCTGCTCCGTGCCTCGGTCGCCAACGCCGTGCTCGCGGCAACCCGAGTTGACGGTAAGTCCGGGATGAACCCTTTCGGCGGGCGAACGAAATGACAGATGTTGTCCAGCGATGGCAGGCCGCTGACCTCGATATCGGGCTCGGGCAGCGGTTCCGGCTTGAGCTGACGCAAATTCCGGTCGGGGCCGCCTCCCAGGGGCGATTCGCTCTCTTCGACGCCGTAATCATTCAAGGCGATCAGCAATTTGCGCAGTTTTTCTTCTTTCTCGCTGCCCGGCAGCTCGCCGCTCTCGACGAAATGCGCAAGAAACTGTTCCAGGGTGAACAGTTTGTTGCTGACGTCGACCAGCCCGTAATTTCCCGCTGATCCCGCCAGATTCTGGATCTCCATGTAGGTCAGGTGCAGCGTATTGATGTCCCAACCCTTCTCACAGAGCGTGATGAGGCGACGTTGGAAGGCGGAGATACGCTGGGGCAGGTGCTTCTGGAATGCCTGCTTGAGCTGCGCTTCCCGGTTTTGTTGGGCGTCGCTGATTGCCATCTATGGAGGTCGCCTCGTGGGCTGAAACCCAGTATTCGACTGCCCCCAGCCAGGCGGTCAGTCGTTTGGGATCAGCAATATATCACCATTACTTCAGGTTCGTCATGAACCGGCCAGGCTCGCGCGGACTGATCCGTCCCGCACGCTTGGTTACGCGAGCGTGCAATGATACAAGAACCGGGGAGAGCCACGAAATGAAACCCGGGACTTTAACCCGATCCCCGGCAACCCCATTTGCAGGCAACAGCACGATGGATTCCCCGACCCCGCGTTGAACATGAGCCAGGCCAAGCCCCGCATCGTAGTCGGCCCCGGCGCCCGTCGCCCGGCATTGCTGCTGTGGGTCGGCATCGGCGCCCTGTTGGCCGGGGCCGCCGTGGGCTTTCTGCTCAGCCGGCTGGTTCTCGTTCAGCCCTCACCTCGCTTTGCGGAACAGGCGCAGGCGCTGGAGCGGGCCGGGGAGACCATTGCCCGCTTGCAGCAGGAACTTGCCATTGCCCAGCGCGGCGGCCAGGTCACCGGTGCGGCAAACGACGCCTTGCGCGACCAGGTCGCCGCGCGGGAAGAACGGATCGCCGACCTGGAGTCGGACGTGGCCTTCTACCGGCGCCTGCTGGGCAGCGGCGGGAGCCAGAAAGGTCTGGCGGTACATGCGCTGCAGCTGTCGGCCACCAATGCCCCGGACGTTTATCGCTACCAGCTCACCTTGAGTCAGAATCTCAATCAGGCGAAGATCGTAGCCGGCGAGTACGAACTCCAGGCGGAAGGCGTGCTGGACGGCAGCATGGTTCGGCTCGACAGCGCCGGCCTGGAGATGCTGCCGGCGGCGGGCGAACCGCGCTTCGAGTTCAAGTATTTCCAGGAGTTGCGGGGCAGCCTGAGAGTGCCCGAGGGTTTTGTCCCGGACAGCCTCGTGGTCCAGCTGACCACCGAGGAACTGGACGAACCGGTAGCGAGACATTTCGATTGGCGCCAGCTGACCGGGGCGAGCGTCCCGGAGGCCGGCTGACAACTGAGGAGAGACCGATGGCGATGTTCAATCAGAAAGACGAGATGGGTGATCCGAACATCGACACCCTGATCGGGAGCAATACGCGCTTCGAAGGTGATATCCGCTTCAAGGGTGGGTTGCACATCGACGGCGAGGTCGAGGGCAGCGTGGTTGCCGACGGGAGCGGTCTGCTGGTGATCAGCGAGCAGGGCCGGGTGAAGGGCGAGATCGACGTGCCCGAAGTGATCGTCGACGGGCAGGTCGATGGGGACATCACCGCGTCCAACCGGCTGGAACTGCGCGAAAACGGCCGGGTCGGCGGCAACATCAAATACGGCTCCATCCGCATGGCCCTCGGCGCCCAGGTGAACGGAAACCTCGCCTACGAGTCCAATCCATCAGCACCCCGTTCGGATTTCCGGTCCACGAAGGACAAGGAAACGTCATCCGGTTCCGGGAGTTGAGCACAAGGGAAATGAATCCATGAGCGATACTGGCGTCAATCTCTCCGAGGCTGCTGCGAGCAAGGTGCGCGAGCTGATCCTGGAGGAGGAGAATCCGGAGCTGAAGCTGCGGGTCTACATCACCGGTGGTGGTTGCGCCGGTTTCCAGTATGGCTTCACCTTCGACGAAGAAATGGACGACGGCGATCATGTCGTCGAGCGGAACGGCGTCACCCTGCTGGTCGATCCGCTGAGCATCCAGTACCTGATGGGTGCCGAAGTCGATTATGCGGAGAGCCTCCAGGGCGCCCAGTTCGTGATCCGCAATCCCAATGCTTCGACGACCTGCGGGTGCGGCTCCTCCTTCTCGGTGTGATCGGTGGTAGCACGGCGCCGCTATTTTCACGCCGCCCGCCTCGACCGCGCTGCCGAACGTCGCACTGACGAGGGCTGGTTGAGAAGCCAGTTCGAGGCGGCCAACGCCCGTATCCTGCCGATGAGCGAGGGGCGGGTTGCGCTTCGGCCCGGCGACCGGGCGGAGCTGGCCTGGCTGACCCGGGGAACGATCCGCTGTGATTTCGACTACTCGCTGTTCCTCGGCCTGTACGATGACATTCCCCACTTTGCGGTCAGCGTCGAGGAAAGCGCTGCCCGAACGCTGTGCGCGGAACAATGCATCGAGCTGCGCGGCTTGCGAACCGTGGCATCGCTGGTTGACCGGGACAGTGCGGGAATCGGCGCCTACGCCCGCGCCATGGACCTGTGGCAGCGCAATCATCGCTTCTGCGGAGCCTGCGGCGCCCCGACCCGGGTGGATCAGGGCGGATTTCGCCGGCGCTGCGCATCGTGCGGTCGCGAGCACTTTCCGCGGATCGACCCGGCGATCATAGTTGCCGTCACGCATGGAAACTGCTGCCTGCTCGGGCGCCAGCCGACCTGGCCGGCCGGGCGCTACTCCGTTCTGGCGGGCTTCGTCGAACCCGGGGAGACCTTCGAGGCCGCCGTCGAGCGGGAGGTCCTTGAGGAATCCGGTATCCGGGTCACCGAGGTCGACTACCGCGGTTCCCAGCCCTGGCCGTTTCCCTCGTCCCTGATGGTCGGATTTCGGGCCGTCGCCGATGGTTCGGCGGTGCACCTGGGCGATGAGCTCGAGGACGCATTCTTCATCTCTTCCTCGGACCTGGAACAGCGCGTGAGGGCGGGCGAGCTGATGCTGCCGCCCGGCCTGAGCATCTCCCGCTATCTGATCGACGACTGGCTGGCTGAGCAGGGTGTCGATTCTCGCGAGTGGTGCGGCGGGTCGGCCTGGAGGGCCTCCTCGTGAGTCTGCTGATCGTGGCCCTGGTGCTGGTGCTGATCCACCTGTTCAGTCCGGTCTGGCCAAAACTCCGTCTGCAGATTTTCGGCGCGGTAGCAGACGCGGGCTTTTCGCTCATGGAGCGCTTCGGGAGCCGGACCCGGACGAGCCTCCTGGTTCTGATCGGCGCTGCGGTGGGCGTCGTCGCCTGGCTTCAGTTCGTCCTCGTGCAGCTGGATGCCGCCTGGCCGTGGTTCCTGTTCTCACTCGCCATGCTGCTGCTGGCCTGGGGATCGCGCGACCTGGACGAGGATGTCCGGTACTTCCTGGAACACTGTGAGGACGCGGAAGCAGCCTGTAAGGCCGCGGCCCCGCTGATCGCCTCATACCGAAAGCCCGCCCCTGTCTCGCGTCGCGAGCAGACCATCAAGGGCGTGTTCTACCAGGGGCTGGTCCGGTGGTTCGGGGTTCTGTTCTGGTTCCTCGTCGCGGGCGCGGCGGGCGCCCTGCTGTTTCGCCTGCCGCATGTGCTCCTTTGCGAGTCGGACAATCGTTCGCGTCTCACTTCGGCCCAGGCGCGTCTCCTCAAGGGCATGGCCGCCATCCTGGACCTGATTCCCGCTGCACTGGCCACGCTTTCGCTTGCCGTGGTCGGCAATTTCGATGCGGTGGTCGGCGCGTGGCGCAAGCACTTCGAGGAGGAACATCGGTCCGCGCTTGCGTGGGATTACGAGTTCCTTCCGGAGGTCGGTTACCGCACGGTGGTGGACGACAACGACAGCGACGCGGCGTTTGGGCATGACTACACGGATGCCCGGGGCGATGTTGCCCGCGCCATGAACCTGGTCTGGCGTGCGCTCATGGCCTGGCTTACGGTCGTGGCGCTGCTGGTCCTGGCGGGGCTTGTGAACTAGCGTCGTCGATCTTCGTGGCAACCCTTTTTCACGTCATTGCAATCGTATTCATTAACCGTTATGGTGCCCGGCCTTTCAGCACACGGTGAAAGGTCAGCGGACCATGGGAACTAGCAATCAGGCGTTGGCCGACTGGGTCAATGAAATCTCGGCACTGACCCAACCCGAACAGGTCCACTGGTGTGACGGCTCGGATGCCGAAAACGAGGCCCTGGTCGAAGCGATGCTCGCCAGCGGTGATCTCCTCGAGCTGAATCCGGAAACGCACCCCAACTGCTACCTGCACCGCTCGGACCCGCAGGACGTCGCCCGCGTCGAACACCTCACCTTTGTGTGCACCCGGAACGAGGCCGATGCCGGTCCCAACAACAACTGGATGGACCCGGCCGAGGCGCACGCCAAGCTCGAAGGCCTCTTCCGGGGCTGCATGCGCGGCCGCACCATGTACGTCATTCCCTACTGCATGGGACCCATCGATTCGCCGTTGGCCCGCTGCGGCGTGGAAATCACCGACAGCCCCTACGTCGTGGCCAACATGCGGCTGATGACCCGGATGGGCAAGCCGGCGCTGCAACGGATCGAGCGGGAAGGGACCTTCGTGAAGGGGCTGCATTCGGTGGGAGAGCTGGATCCCGACCGGCGCTACATCATGCATTTCCCGGAAGAGCTCAGCATCATGAGCTACGGCTCGGGCTATGGCGGCAATGCGTTGCTGGGCAAGAAGTGCCACGCCTTGCGCATCGCCAGCCACCAGGCGCGAACGGAGGGCTGGCTGGCGGAACACATGCTGATCGTCGGCCTGGAGAGCCCCGAGGGCGAAACCCACTACGTGGCCGCCGCGTTCCCATCGGCCTGTGGCAAGACCAATCTGGCCATGCTGATCCCGCCGGAGGCTTTCCCGGGCTGGAAGGTGTGGACCGTCGGTGACGACATCTGCTGGATGCATGTGGGCGAGGACGGCCGCCTGTGGGCGATCAATCCGGAGGCGGGTTTCTTCGGCGTGGCGCCGGGGACCGGCAGCCAGACCAATCCGAACGCGCTGGCCATGCTGGATCACGATGCAATCTTCACCAACGTGGCCGTGACCGCCGACAACCAGCCCTGGTGGGAAGGCAAGGACGACGGCGAACCGGTGCTGGACTGGAAGGGCAAACCGGTCAGCAAGGACGCGCCCGCGGCGCACCCGAACTCGCGTTTCACCGTGTCGATCCGGCAATGCCCGAGCTACTCGCCCAAGGCCGAAGCGCCCGAGGGCGTGCCGATTTCGGCCATCATCTTCGGCGGTCGCCGGGCCGGACTGGTGCCATTGGTGTTCGAGGCGAGGGACTGGAAGCACGGGGTCCTGCTCGGCGCGTCCATGGCATCGGAGACCACCGCTGCCGCGACCGGCGCTGTCGGTGTCGTGCGGCGGGATCCCATGGCGATGAAGCCGTTCTGCGGATACAACTTCGCCGATTACTGGGGCCACTGGCTGTCCTTTGCGGAGCGGGCATCCAGACCGCCCCGGATCTTTCACGTCAACTGGTTCCGCAAGGACGAGCAGGGGCGCTTCCTGTGGCCGGGTTTTGGAGACAATCTCCGGGTGCTGCAGTGGATCATCGGGCGCTGCAACGGCGAACTGGATGCCGAGGACACGCCCATCGGCAAGTTGCCGCGGCCGCAGGACCTGGACACCTCCGGACTGGACCTGCCCGAGGCGACGCTGGCGGCTCTGCTGTCCGTCGATGCGGCGGGCTGGAGGAGGGAGCTTGCCGCCATCGGGGAGTATCTCGAGGGTTACGGTGACCGGCTGCCCGAGCCGCTTCGTGCGGAACACCGGCGGGTTGCCGATTCACTGAACTGAGCACTGCGGCCTCTTTGCGGCGCGCCGCGCTTCGGTGAAGCTCTTCTACTCCGATACGTTCGTGTTGCCTCTGCCCGAGGGGCACCGTTTCCCCATGGACAAGTACCGCCTCCTGCGCGAACGGCTGATGGCGTCGGGCCGGTTCGAGCCGGATGCCTTCGCCTTGCCCGCTCCGATTGACGACGAGGCCCTCCTGCGGGTCCATGAGGCGGCCTATCTCAGGCACCTGACCGAGGGAACGCTACCCCGGGAGATCGAGCGTCGGATCGGTTTTCCCTGGTCACCCGAGATGGTCGAGCGATCCCGGCGCTCCGTCGGTGCCACGCTGGCGGCCGCACGCTCCGCGCTGGTCGACCGGGTCGGGGTCAACCTGGCCGGGGGCACGCACCACGCCTTCGCGGCGAGCGGTGGGGGTTTCTGCGTCTTCAACGACACGGTGGTCGCCGCTCACGTGCTCTTGGCGGAGGGGTTGGCCGAGCGCATTCTCGTCGTCGACCTGGATGTCCATCAGGGCGACGGTACCGCCGAGTTGTGCCGGGACGAGCCGCGGATCTTCACCTTCTCGATCCACGGCGCCGGCAATTATCCCGCGCGCAAGAAGGTCAGCGATCTGGACGTCGCTCTTGCGGACGCGACCGGCGATGCGGCCTACCTTGCAGCGCTGAAGAACCACTTGGCTGTGGCCGTTTCCCGTCACCAGCCGGATTTCGTCTTCTACCTTGCCGGGGCCGATCCCTTTCACGAGGATCGCTATGGGCGCCTGGCGCTCTCGAAGGCCGGGCTGGCAGCGCGGGATCGACACGTCTTCGAAACCGTGCGGCGGCTTGGCTGCCCCGTTGCCGTGAGCATGGCCGGCGGCTATGCGCCGCAGGTTTCCGACATCGTCGACATCCACGAGGCGACGGTTCTCGCGGCCCGCGACATCCTTGCCGGCGCAACCGGCCCGCAACCCGTTGCCTGAACTCACACGAGCCAACCCGAATACTCGACGAAGCTAAACCTTTTCCGGGCCCGCTGCGTCTGACTTACCATGAACGCGATGGCCATCGCATTGGACTCCAAGTCCGCGCCGCCCGGCGACGAGGTCGACGAGGCGGAGCTGGTTCGCCAGGCCCAGGACGGGTCGCGGGCGGCGTTCGAAGCGCTTTACCGGGCGAACGAGTCGAGAATCTACGCCCTGTGCTGGCGTTTGTGCGGCAATGACGAGGCCCTGACCGCCGACATGGTCCAGGAGGCGTTTATCCGGGCCTGGGAGAAGATCGGGTCCTTTCGTGGTGATTCCGCCTTCGGGACCTGGATGCACCGGCTGACGGTCAACTACGTGATCGGCGAAAAGCGCAAGCTGATCCGCCGGCGGGACATGGAGCAGCCCATGGAGGAGCACGTGACCCGCCAGATGAGCGGCCGGCGAGCGCCGGCGGGGCTGGACCAAGACCTGGAGAACGCGATTGCGCGGTTGCCGGAGAGAGCACGGACGGTGCTGGTCCTTTATGCGATCGAAGGCTATCGCCACGAAGACATCGCCCGCATTGCGGACATGGCGGTCGGCACGTCCAAGGCCCAGCTTCATCGGGCCCGACAGTTGCTGCAGGAGTGGTTGCAGACATGAACATGAACGAACAGTTTCTGGATGAGCGATTGCGGCGGCTACCAAAACGGATCGATCCGCCCACGGACCTGTGGCCCCGCATCGAGGCCGGGCTGGGTGCGCGTCGCCGCGGCGGTTTTCTGAGGTCGCTGGCGATTGCGGCGACGGTGGTGCTCGGCGCGGCGGTCAGCCTGTGGCTGGGCAGCGGCCTGGAACGGGACGATCTCAGCGGCACGCAAGCGGCCACCTATCCGATTCCCAACGGCGGACTGACCTATGCCAACAACGTGGATATCCAGTACTCCGGGGCGCTGAAGACGGTGGTGAGCCATATCGGCGAGCCGGCGTACTCCCAGGAAGTGGCCCAGCTGCAGCTGGGTTTGCGCACCCTGCAGCACGCGACCGAGGAAATCCGCGCCGCCCTGGAAGAGAATCCCGATGCGCTGTATCTGGCGGAGCTGCTGGAGAACGCGCATCGCAAGCGAATTTCAATGTTGAAGGACCTGGCGCTGGCGGGAGCCGGCCCCACCGATGAATGGAGAATATGATGAGAATCCAAATGACCGGGCTCTTGAGCGCCCTGGTTCTCACCGCAGCCGTCCAGGCCGGTGAGCCGATCGACGTCACGCGCGCGGCGAATGCCGACACGTTGGTGGTGGTGAAGAACGTGAAGGGCGAGATTCGGGTCAGCGGCTGGGACCGTGACGAGGCGGTCCTGTCCGGAGAGCTCGGCGCCGGCTCGCGCGACCTCGTGGTCGAGGAGCGCGGCAACCAGCTCGTGATCGAAGTGGAGATTCCCCGCAACTCGCGCGGCGTGGAGGAGACCATCCTCGACCTGCAGATGCCGCGCAAGGCGAGCCTGGAAGTCGGCAGCATCAGCGCCCGGGTCGATGTCATCGGACTTGCCGGTGAGCGGCTCAAGGTGTCGTCGGTCAGCGGCGATGTCGACGTGGAGGCGGATACGCAATTGCTCGAACTGGGCACCGTCAGCGGCGACATCGACTTCACCGGGTCCGCGCAGCGCACCAAGTTCAGTTCCGTCAGCGGCGACATCGACACCTCCGGGCTCACCGGCGAGGTGGAGGTGACCACCGTGTCCGGCGAGGTCTACCTCAAGTCGGGCGTGCTCAGCGACGCTCGCTTCGAAAGCGTTTCCGGGGACCTGGAACTCTACGTGGACCTGAGCGAGACCGCCTCGATGACCATCGAGAGCCTGAGCGGTGACGTCGACCTGCATCTCCCCGAGAGCCTGTCGGCGCGCTGCGAGGCGGAGAGCTTCTCCGGGTCCATCAAGTCCAATCGCGGGGAGGTTCGCTCCGCCAAGCACGGTCCGCACAAGAGCCTCGAGTTCGTGGCCGGTGCCGGTGAGGCCCGGATTCGCATCGAGAGTTTCTCCGGCGATCTGCGGATCCGCTCGGATTAATCCGTCGGGGCCGGGTGGCCAGCGCGCCGCGCTGTAGCGCCCGCCCTGAGCCCCCGTTCCTGGTCCTCGCGAAGTGGCTTGTCACCAGTTGTCATGGCCGGTCGGACCGTTTCACTTCGAATGCTTCCCGGGTTCTCCCCAGGGGCGCGCCCTCCGGACCGTAACGGTGCTCGACCAGCGTGGCGCCGTTCGCGCCCAGCCACAGCAGGGTGCTCGCGCGGGTTCCATAGCGATCGCCCCGGATGAAGGGCGGCGAGAGGAAACGTTCCAGCTCTTCTCCGATGCCCGTGTCCGGCAGTTGTTCCGCCGGGGCGGTGCGGTCATCGTGGACAATGTTCAGGAGATCGCCTTCCTCGAGGCGCCCTTCGGCGATTGCCATTTCGAGTCGGCGTCGGGTGCGGACCACCTTCGGCCAGGCGGTATCCAGTCCGCCGTTGCTGATCGCGTGCACCCCCGGTTCCAGGGAGACGAACTCCGCCAGCCGATTGGAGACGAGCACGCACCGCTCACCGTCGAACAGGAGCAGATTGAACCCACCGTAGTGCCGGCCCGACGGCAGCAGCCACTCCGCGTGTGCCTCGGCCGTCCGGTCTCCGGTCAGGAAGTCCAGTGGCAGTTCGCCACGCGATCTTTCGCCTTGCGCCGGCGGTACCTCCCGGTAATTGGTCACCGCCGCAAAGCGCCCGTTCCGCGCCACGCCCAGCCACGTTCCCCCGGCCTGCAGGTCCTTCCCCGCCAGCACCGGCCGGGTTGACCACCACTGGCACGGGCGGCTGGGCCGGGCATGGAATTCGTCCCGGTTGGCCAGGACGACCAGGTCCCAGTCCGGGTGGCTCCGGTAGGCGAAGGTAATGAGGCACATGGGTTCAATCTAACCCATTGCGCTTGGGGGTATGCAAACTGTCCGTGTTCGCTGCCGGTCACTGCAATATGTGCCCGTGCGGGTTGATGCGACCTGCGGGGCGGCTATACTTCGCCCGCTATGCGATTGACGGCACCCACAGCAACGCTCGTCCTGGGCGGTGTGCTTCTCGGTTCCGCCCAGGCTGCTTCCTTGTTCGAGGACCGGGCGGCGGCGCTGGGCGTCGATTTCGTGCATTTCAACGGCATGTCGGGTCAGACCTATTTTCCGGAAATGATGGGCGCGGGTGCGGCCGTGCTCGACTATGACGGGGACGGCGACATGGACCTCTACCTGGTGCAGGGCCGCATGCTCGGGCCGGATCGACCTGTGGATCAGGCAACCTACCCACCCAGGCACCCGCAACCCCTGTCGGACCGGTTGTACCGCAATGACCTGGAAACCGGAAAACCCGATTCCCTGCGCTTTACCGACGTGACGGCCGAAAGCGGCATCCATGTCGCGCGCGGCTACGGGATGGGGGTGTCCGTCGGTGACGTCAACAACGACGGCCACCCGGATCTCTACCTCAGCAACTTCGGTCCCAATCAGCTCCTGCTCAACCAGGGCGACGGCACCTTTCGGGACGTGACCGAAGCGGCCGGTGCGGACGATCCCCGCTGGTCGGTCACCGCCGCCTTCGTCGACTTCGACGGGGACGGATGGCAGGACATCTATGTCGTGAACTACGTCAGCTTTTCCTTCGAGACCGCCAAGACCTGCCGCACCCACTATGACGAGCCCGACTACTGCTCGCCGCAATCCTATGAGCCCGTCTCCGACCGGCTTCTTCGCAACCGCGGTGACGGTACCTTCGAGGATGCGACTGCCCGGGCCGGCATCGCCACCGTCGAGGGGCCCGGGCTCGGGATCGTGACCGGGGACTTCAACGGGGACGGCCGGACCGATCTCTACGTGGCCAACGACGGCGCCGCGAACAATCTCTGGTTGAACCAGGGCGGCGGCCGGTTCGTCGACGAAGCGCTGTTGGCCGGTGTCGCCGTCAACATGGCGGGAACGCCCGAAGCCAGCATGGGCGTGGACGCCGGCGATTTCGATGCGGACGGTGATCTGGACCTGTTCATGACCCACCTCGATCGCCAGACCAACACCTTATATGTGAACGACGGGCAGGGCTGGTTCATGGACCAGACGGGAACCAGCGTGCTCGGCAAGAGCAGTTTTGCCTTCACCGGCTTCGGGACGCTCTGGTTCGACTACGACAACGACGGCTGGCTGGACCTGATGTCGGCCAACGGCGCCGTCGTCAAGGTGGAGTCTCAGGACCGCGCCGGCGATCCACTGCCGCTCAAGCAGCGCAACCAGCTGTGGCGCAACGTCGATGGGAAATACGAGGACGTGAGCGAAGCGGCCGGACCGGCCTTCACCGCGGAAACGGTCAGCCGCGGTGCGGCCTTCGGTGACCTGGACAATGACGGGGACTGGGACATCGTCGTGACCAATAACGCGGGTCCTGCCCAGGTCCTGATCAACCAGGTGGGACAGGACCGAAGCTGGCTGGGCGTGCGCCTCACCGGGCCCGAGGGGCGACAGGACATGGTCGGCGCCCAGGCCACGGTGGCCCTGCCGGAGCGGAACCTGCTCAGACGGTCGCGGACCGACGGCAGCTACGTTTCGGCCCACGATCCCCGGGTCCTCTTCGGGCTCGGCAACCATCGCGATCCGGTGACCGTCAAGATCACCTATCCGGACGGCTCGACGCACCAGGTGCCCGACCTGCCTCCGGGCCGCTACTACACCATAAGGAAGCCAGGCCATGCGCCCGATTGAATTGTTGCCGGCT
The DNA here is from genome assembly GCA_033722075.1 of Lysobacterales bacterium. Classification (GTDB taxonomy): domain Bacteria; phylum Pseudomonadota; class Gammaproteobacteria; order Xanthomonadales; family SZUA-38; genus JAWVZU01. Next base: position 3,013 of record JAWVZU010000009.1, on the reverse strand, counting down.
GCGCTGACATTCGCTCTGCTGCTCTCGCCGGCGGCGGCGCTGGAGCGGGTCGATCACCCGGATCCGGACGCTTTCCGCGGAACCGTGGCCGAGATCATCCGCGAGGCGCAGGCAGAACTCGACGCAAAAGAGCAGCCCAGCGGCGAGGACTACGGGCGCCTGGCCATGGTCTACCAGGCGCACGAACAGTTCATTCCCGCCCAGCAGGCCTATCGGAATGCGGCGGAGCTTGCGCCGGCCGATGCGCGCTGGCCCTATTTCCTGGGCATCCTGGCGCGCGCTGATGGCGAGTTCGAACAGGCCATCGAGCAGTTCCAGGCCAGTCTGGAGCACAACCCGGACTACGTGCCGGCGCGAATCCGCCTCGCCCGGGCCCTGATCGACGCCGGGCGCACCCAGCGGGCCGAGCATCTGCTGCAGGACCTGGTGGGCGAATATCCCGACGTGGCCGCAATCCATGCCGATCTGGGACTTCTGGCCGCGCAGGGGGGCGATCACGCGGCTGCCGTTGAACACTTCGAGCGGGCGCTGGAACTGCAGCCCCAGGCCACTCAGTTGCATTATCCGCTCGGGCTCAGCTATCGGGCCCTGGGGGACACGGACCTGGCGCGCACCCACCTGACCCAGCGCGGGCCGCAGGAGGTGGTATTCCCCGATCCGCTCTACCAGCGGATGCGCGGTCTGTCCGGATCCTATGCCTATTACATCAGCCTGGGCCTTTCGGCGGCTCGCAACAAGGACTTCCAGGCGGCGCTGCAGCTCATGCGCCAGGCGGTCGAAGCCAATCCCGAAAGTCCCGAAGCGCGGATCAATTACGCACGCATGCTTGAGGCGAACGGCAACATCGCCGGGGGCATTGCCGAGTTGTTGAAGGTCATCGAGGCCCATCCCGACAACGCGCTGGCTCATTTCAACATGGGGGCGATGTTCGAGCTTGATGGCAATGATGAGACCGCTCGCTACTACTACCAGCAGGCCGTCGAGCACCAGCCCCAGATGTTCGAGGCGCGCTTGCTGCTGGCCAACAACCTGATGCGGGCCGATCTTTTCAACGAGGCCGCCCGCCAGTATGCGGCCGCGTTCCAGCTGCGACCGGGCCGGTCGGAACTCCTGCTGCGCCAGGCTATTGCCGAGCACGAGAGCGGGCGCTGTGGCCAGGCTCTGGGCACGCTTTTGAACCTGGTGGAGCGCCTGCCCGAGAACTTCGAGGCTCTGACCGCCTATTCCCGTGTCGCGGCGACCTGCCCGGAAGCGGACGACCGGGCCCGCGCCAACGCGCTGAACGCTGCTCGCAACATGTATGCGCTGTCCCCGCAGCTGGCGGTGGTCCAGACGGTTGCCATGACCGAAGCGGCCCATGGCAATTTCGACGCGGCCGTGGATTTCCAGTCCCAGGCGATGTTCATGGCCGTGCGGGACGGGCTGACGGAACTCGTGGAACGCATGAAGCCGACGCTGGAGGCCTATCGGGCGGGGCGGCCGGCAGCCGAGCCCTGGGGTGAGGAGCAACCCCTGCTGGACCCGCCGCGCCTCACACCGGAGGATCGCCAGTGAGCACGACGTTCAAGGACCAGCTGGAGAATCACTATCCGATTCTCGTCATGCAGCGCGATTTCGACGGGGTTGCGGAGCTGAATGAGCGCCTGTTCGAACTGATCGAAGGGCTTGCCGAGCGCTATGCGGATACGCCGGAGAATGCGGTGAAATCCGGCAAGATCTCCACCCAGGGGGGTTACCAGACCTCTACCGAGTCCAACCTGTTCACCCTGGAATCCGATGCAGTGCGCGAGTTGCGCGATGACATTCTGCTGCCGGCGGTCCGGACCTACCTGGAAGCGGTCTTCGGCGACGAGGCCTCGCAGATGGATCCCTGGCTGGTCGGCTGGGCCAACCTGCTGGCGCCCGGGGACTGGCAGGGCCCGCATTACCATCCGACCGACAGCAACCTCGCCAGCGCGGTGTATTACGTGCGCCTGCCGGGAGACCGGCCGAATCCGGAGGGGCGCATCGAGTTCGTCAATCCGATCCAGGCTTCGACCTATCACGGCTACAGCGCGACCCGCAGGCTGCATCCCCGGGAGGGGAAGCTGGTCCTCTTTCCTCCCTATTACATGCATTATGTGCACCCCTTCAAGGGAGACCGCAGGCGCGCGGTGATCGCCTTCGACGTGCTGGCCAGGCGGCCCGGAATGCAGTTGGTCTTCTAGCTCCGGCCTGACAGGTGACAGATACGCAATTTTCGACACACCGGTGATTCCGGCCCGGCGATAGGGTCGGGGCAAAACGTCCCTAGCCCAGAAGTCATGCGGCTTTGGCGCCACAGATGTTGTTTTCTCGCAACAAAATAGGGCTGTTGCGGATCGTCTCATTTGCCGCTTAACAATTATTTAACTTCATTTTACGGTTTTATTTCGTTTGCGCTTAGTGCTAAGATCCGCTCCACTCCCATGGAGGGGTACTTTTTTGCTATGCCCAAGGAAGAACAAATCGCATAGTCCCGTTAACTGTTTTCGAGTGCCAATCGAAACATAAGGCTGGGAGAGTCTTTACATGAGTAATAAGCGCAATCCTCTCTATTCAGCCGTGCACTGTGCGCTGGCCGCGGGAGTGGCCTCGCTCGGAGCGTCCGGAATTGCCCTCGCGCAAGACCAGGACGAAGACACGGCAGAACTGGATCGCATTGAGGTAACCGGTTCGCGCATCAAGCGCGCCGATATCGAAAGTGCGTCTCCGGTATTCGTGATTCAGCGTGAGGAGATCGAGCGGACCGGGTTGACCTCGGTCGGTGATCTGCTCCAGGACCTGCCCATTGCAGGCTCCGCACTGAACACTCAGTTCAACAACGGTGGTAACGGTGAAACCCGTCTGGACCTCCGCAACCTGGGTACGACCCGGTTGCTGGTTCTCCTTAACGGTCGCCGCTTTACCTCCAACCTGACCGGTATCGTTGACCTCAACAACTTCCCCGTTGCAGTGGTCAAGCGGATCGAGATCCTGAAGGACGGTGCGTCCT
>JAWVZU010000008.1:0-33039 GCA_033722075.1 Lysobacterales bacterium | reverse complement strand
CGGCTGTATAGCTGACCGGTTTGCCGTCGACGTCCACGGCAGCGCCGATCCGCCGCGGTGCAATGGCCGGCGTGAGGCTCACCGGACACAACCAGGCGTCGACCCCGTCGAGAATTTCGTCCACCTCGCCGGCCACCACGGCACGCGCCCGCAGCGCGCCGAGATAGCCCTGAACCGAGAGCATCCGGCCTTCGGTCAGGGCCGCTTCGAGGACACAGCCCTGCATCCCCAGAATCCGCCGGACGCGCATGCCGATCCGTTGCCAGCCCGGCAATTCCCGACCCAGCTCCGCGCCGACCAGCAGGCCCCAGGCGCGCCAGGCCCGCGCCAGCCAGGCCGGATCGGGGTCCATGTGCCGCAACGTCAGGCCGGCGGATTCCAGCCGCCCGCGAAAGGCGGCGAGAACGCCCTGAGTGGCACGATCCGGCTCATGGGCACCGAACGACATGGAAAAGGCCAGCCGCAGTGAATCGGGAAGCGCCGGCAGATCGGCGGACGGGACCGGTGCGACCCGGTGATCGTCGCGGTGCGGTCCCGCAATCACCCGGAAAGCCAGCTGGAGGTCTGCCACCGAGCGCGCGAGCGGCCCGCACACACTCTGGTGCAAGATCCCCGTGCCCGGGCGGCCGGGGATCCCGTCATCGGGGATGACCCCCGATCCCGGGACTCGGCCTTCCGTGGTCTTGAGCCCGAAGATGCCGCAGAAGTGGGCTGGAATCCGGATTGAACCCCCGAGGTCGGTGCCGAAGTCCAGCGGACTCATCCCGCTGGCAACCGCCACCGCGGCGCCTCCGCTGCTGCCGCCCGGCGTCAGTCGGTGGTCCCAGGGGTTGGCCGTACGTCCGAAAAGCGGATTGTCAGTCTGCCAGTCGGCAGCCAGCCGGGAGACGTTGGACTTGCCGAGGACGATGGCCCCTGCCCGACGGATCCGCTCCACCAGCGCCGCATCCCGGGTCGGCACATGGGACTTCAATGGCGGATAGCCGGCAGTCGTGCGCAGGCCCGCGGTCTCGATGCTGTCCTTGATGGTCACCGGAAGCCCGTGCAGCGGGCCCACGGCAGAACCCTGGGCCAGGGCTAGATCCCGGTCCCGCGCAATGTCTATTGCTTCGGGATTCAGGGTGACTAGGGCGTTCAGGTCGGCATTGAGGGCCTCGATCCGGGCCAGGTGCGCCTCGACCAACTCCACCGCGGTCGCCCGCCCCTCCTGCAGCCGGGTGAGGAGCTCGGTCGCGCCCAGTTCCGTCAAGTCGATCATCGTGGGCTTGCCATGGTAACCGAATGGCGATCACCGTGAGTGAGTGTCGTCACCTTGTGCCGGTACCGCTCAATGCCGCCGCTCGCTCGGGGGCGGTCAGGTAAAGGAACCGCCACAGGAGCGCGCCCGCGGCGATGGTCAAGCCGACGATCAGGCCGATCCAGATACCGGCGCCCCGACCACCAAGCTTGATGCCAAGGTAATAGCTCAGCGGGATGCCCACGATCCAGTAGGCGACCACCATCAGCAGCAAGGGAATGCGCGTGTCCTTTATGCCTCGCAAGGCGCCTGCTGCGGCGACCTGGGCCCCGTCCGAAAACTGGAATATCGCCGCGTAGAAGAGCAGCTGGATCGCGACATCCTGCACCGCGATATTGGCCGTGTAGATGCTGGCGATGGCGGCCGGAAAGAGAAACATGATCATCGCCGAGACCGCCTGGGTTCCGAGGATCAGCTTCATGCCCGAGAGGCCCCGGAAACGGACCTCGGCCCAGTCCCGCCGTCCGGCCGCATTACCCACCCGGATAGTGATCGCAAAGGTCACGCCCAGCGGAATCATGAACATCAGCGCGGCGAAATTCAGCGCCACCTGGTGCCCCGCCACTTCGACGGTTCCGAGCGAGCCCATCAAGAGCGTCGCGCACAGGAACAGGCTGCTCTCGATGAACACGGCGAAGCCGATGGGCAGGCCGGTCGTCAGGATCTCCCGGATGGCCGCCGGATCGGGCCGGTCGATGCCCGAGAACAGTCTCAGGAAGCGGTAGGGTCTGGCGGTGGCAATGAACCAGCCCAGCAGAGCGCATTGTGCAGCCAGCACCAGCGCGGTGGCATAGCCGCAACCCTCGGCGCCGAGGGCCGGCAGACCCAGCTTGCCGTACATGAGCACATAGTCCGCCGGGATATTCAGGAGCAAACCCAGGATGCCGAAATACATGGCTGGCCGGGTCAGCCCGAGCCCTTCACTCAGGAAACGGAACAGGAAGAACGCCGCGTAAAACGGCGCCCCCCAGCTGATCGCCCGCAGGTAGTCGCCGGCCAGCGGCACCACCTCCGGCTCGATGCCCAGCAGGGCGAGAACGGGCTCGAAATGGCGCAGCGCCACGAAGGAGCAGAGTGACATCGCCAGCGCCACCCAGGCCGCCTGCCGGACGAAAGCCGTGATGCGGTGGCGTTCCCCGGCGCCATCATAGTTCGCCACGAAGGCGGGCACGGCGAGCAGCGTGCCGAGGACCAGCAGGTTGATCGTCGACCAGACCGTCCCCCCGATCGCCACGGCAGCGAGGTCGGGCGCGCTGAGCCGTCCCGCAAACACCGTGTCGACAAAGACCATCGCGACATTCGTCGCCTGTCCGATCACCAGCGGGACAGCCAGCCGCAACGTGGCCAGGGCCTCGGTTCGAAACAGCCTCTCGTCTTGGGGCGGTGCCGGCTCCATGGGCCGCAATGTACACTTGTTCCCGGAGCAACCGCGAACTGCAGCAGGAATCGGCAGCGATGGTCACCTACGAAGTCAATCTGGCAGTCGATCGCGAGATCGCCGGCGAGTATGCCGCGTGGCTCAAGGAGCACGTCGCCGAGATGCTCGAGATCGAGGGCTTCCTGTCATCGGACCAATGGATCGAAGAGTCGGAAGACCCGGACCGAGTCCACTTCTGCGTCCATTACCGGCTGGCCAGTCGCCGGGCGCTCGAAGATTATTTCGAGCGCCACGCCGAGCGAATGCGCGGCGATGGGCTGACCCGCTACCAGGGGCGGTTCAGTGCCAGTCGCCGCATCCTTCGGGAGGCCGAGCTGTGAAGCGCCAGCACCTGTTGGTGCCCGCCGGCCTGTGCGCCGCGGCCACGCTGGGCGTCCAATACGTCATTCGACCGGACATCGGCCAATCCGGCTGGGCTGCATGGACAGCCTGGACGCCAAGCCTGTTCTTCGCCGGCGGCTGCATCCTGGCGGCCAGGACCGTGGGCTCGCGGTTCGTACTGATCTCAGCGGTCGTCTTCGTGCTGGCGTTCGAAGGGCTCCAGCGCTGGCACCCGGGTCTGACCTTCTCGGTCGCCGACCTCATCGCAAGCGCGATCGGAATCACCATTGCGCTCGCCGGGCTACGCACACCGCGCTTGGCGTGGGGTTCGATTGGGCTATCATCACCCTCATGACCCGGCATATCGAAAGTTACTGCCATCTCGGGAAGATCGGCGTCCTCGTGGAACTCGAGGTCAACGACGCCGACTTTGCCACGCGCACCCGCGAGTTCCGTTCGCTCGCGCGTGACCTGGCCATGCACATCGCAGCCATGAGTCCCATCGGTATCGTTCCGCTGGAAATCGGTTCCCGGGATGCACCCGCGCTCGGCGAGTCGTCCCTGCTGGATGAGCAGACGCTGCTGCGCCAAGCTTTCGTCAAGCAGCCGGAACTCACCGTCGCGGACCGGATTCAGGCGGCAGCGCGGGAGCTGGGCTCGGAAATCAACGTGCGCCGCTTCGTGCGCTTCGCGATCGACGAGGATTAGCTTCCGTCCGAGTCCGTCAGGAAGGCCTCCCGCTCAGCCACATTCATCCGTTCCAGGTCGATCAGCAGCTTCTCCCGTTGCAACGGATCCATGCTCCTGATCCGGCTACGGAGTTCAGTGCGGGCCTCGGGCGAGAGCTCCCGGGCCACGACCCGCAGCCGCAAGCGCATCGAATCGTCGACCGCAGGCCCGTCGCCCCGCGCGGACCGGCGTTCAGCCTCCATGCCCTGCAGAAACGCCCGCCGCTCCTCCGGAGACATGGACTCGAAGCGACGGCGGAACTCTGCGCGCCGCTCCGGCGGCAGGCCCTTGAACCGTTGATAGGCGTGGCGCAGCGCCCGCTGCTGATTGGGAGGGAGCCGGCGAAAGCGCTCGTAGCGCTCTCGGATCTCTCGCCGTCGCTGCGGCGGCAGGTCACGCCACTCTTCGAATCGCTGCTGCACCTTCCGTCTCTCCTCATCGGGCATGGCGGCCCAGCGGCCGGCGCCCTTGCGCAACGTGTCCCGGGTATCCGGCGAGAGTTCCGACCAGCGCTCCGCGAAAGGCGCAAGGACCTGCTGCTCGGCTTCCGAAAGCTCGCCCCACTCGACGGCCGCTGCTTCAGCGGCTGTCAGCAGGATGGGGAGTATCAGCAGTATCCGCAACATCAGCATCGGTCTTCTTCGGCTCATCAGGTTGCTTATCATCGGGTCGGGACAGCTGGCGCTCCAGTTCGATCGGGTCCAGCCACTTTCCATCGGCATCTTCGTAACGTCCCAGAAATTCGAGCAATTCCAGGCTGGGCGGCGACGGAATGTCGTCCACCGCTACAGGTGCGGGGTCGCTTGCAGCAAGCCACAGGACCATCGCCGGAATCACCCGGCGTCCTCCGCCCAGTTTTCATCCAGCCACAGGTAAAACTCCAGGTCTGCGAGCATCTCCAGGTCTTCCACGGCAGTGAGCACGTCCAGATCGGCCAGCGGCGATGCGGCCGGTTGCACCGGAACGGGCGCCGGATCGGGGCTCGAATCCAGCCAGATGCCGATCGCCAGGCCAACCGCAAGCAGCGACGCCAGCGCGGCGCCAGCCCACCACCTTGGGGCGACGCGACGGGCGTCGAGCTCATTCAGCGCCCGTTGCCGGGCCTGATTGAGCCGCGATGCCGTCTCGCCGGGAATGGAGCGGCTGCCGTCCTCGAGGCTCGTGCGAGCCCGCTCAAGCCACTTCTCGTTCATGGTTCGAAAGCCTCCAGCCGTTCGCGCAGGGCGGCCAGCGCGCGGAACAGGTGCGTCTTGACGCTGCCCTCGCTGCACCCCATGGCCAGCGCGGTTTCCGACCCGCTCAGCCCCTGCCAGATGCGATAGAGAAACGCCTGGCGCTGACGATGGGGCAGCGAGCGCAGGGCTTCCTCCAGCGCCACCCCAAACTCATCATGGCTCATGGCATCAGCGGGCCGCGGTTCCTCACTGCCGAAGCGCTCAGCCGCCGCGGGCTGGTCGGGTCGATCCAGCCAGACCATCCAGCGCCTGCGGACCGAACTGCGCCGGTACCAGTCGCGGATGCGGTTTTCCAGGCAGCGAAAAAACAGGGGTGCCCACTCGTCAGCGGGTTTGCGGCCATATCGGCGAACGAACGCCAGCATGACGTCCTGCACGATGTCCAGGGCTTCCTGCTCGTCGCTCACGCCCAGCAGGGCCATGCGGAAAGCCTGCCGCTCAACCGATTGCAGGAACCGGTCCAGCCGTTCGCGCTGGTGAGTACCTGCCCCATCCGCACCGGCCATGCTCTGGTCCGTCCGCCAATCTCCGCTCAACGCCTCCATTTTATCGTATGATCCCTAGTCGGAAGTCCGCTTTCACTCACCAACAACGCATACCGGGGGAAAACGTTGACGTTCGCTGCCAACCAGGCCTTTCATAACCAGATGGTCGATCGGCTGGTGGCAGCGCGCGCGCAATCCGAGGTGGTCTTGCTGGTCGACCCCTTTCACTCGCTGGGCCAGGCGGTGTGCCGCCAGCTGGCCCGGGAAAGACTGCGGCCCGTCGTCGTCAGCTGCGACCCCGCTCGGGGCGAGGCATTCTGTGTTCGCATGGCGATCGAGGGGTTCTCGATTCCCCATCGCACGATTCACATGGACTTCCCGGACTGCGAGACGCGCCTCGGCGAAGATCTCACCAAGGTCTATGGCGGCCTGCGGGGTATCGTCTCGTTCTTTCAACCGATCCGGCGCCAGAGTCACTGGCTGGACCTGCCGATAATCGTCGCGGACGCCCTGTTGCGGCGGGCCGTCAACCAGCGCCTCCGGCTGCTCAAGGCGATGGCGCCGACGCTGGGCAAGGGCGGATTCCTGCTGGATGTAGTAATGGGCGTCGCGAATACGGAAGGCGACCCGGTCGTGGCGGTCGAAGGAATGAGCGCCCGGCTATGGGACGGCCTGCTCGCCGGCGAACTGGAGCGGCGGGGCATCCTGGTCCGCCGTTCCTACACACGATTCACGGTCAAACCGGGCGAGACGGGGTTCCGCAAGGATGCAGAACGGGTCCTCGAAGAGTTTCACCGCTGCCTGAAGCATACGCGTCAGAAAGAAACAGGCTGAGGCCCGGAGCCGGCGCCATGGCAAAGCCCGCCATCCGAGTTGCAGTGCCCGTGCCCGTTCCCGGTCTTTTCGACTACGAACTGCCGAAGAATGGACCGAAGCCCGCGGCCGGAACGCGCGTGAAGGTGCCCTTCGGGCGCCGCTCGGTCTTCGGCGTCGTCATGGAAATCGGCCCGGCGGGCATCGACCCCAAGCGCCTGAAGCCGGTGACCTCAGTGTTGGACGAAGCGCCGGTCCTCGATGATCATCTGCGCGCCTTCTGCAGCTGGCTTTCGCGCTACTACCTCCATCCGATCGGAGAAGTCGTCGCGGCCGCCCTGCCGGCGGAACTGCGCCGCGGGGAAGCGCCTCGCATCCGGCCGCCGGAACCACGCTGGGCGTTGACGGACGAGGGAGCGGAGATCGATCCGGACACGTTGGGACGTGCCGTACGCCAGCGCGCCGTGCTCGAGCATCTCTCGGCGGGCCCAGCACAGCACGGTGACCTGCTGGCTGAAAGCGGGGCCGACCGCGGTGTCTGCGATGCACTCGAGGAGAAGGGCTGGATCACCCGGGTGGAAGCCGGGACGGAGGCCGCACGACCGGGGCCGGAGCTCACGCGGGACCAGCGTCGCGCGGTCGATGCCATCCGGTCTGCGCCGGGATTCGAAGCCTTTCTGCTCAACGGCGTGACCGGCAGCGGCAAGACCGAAGTCTACCTCTCGGCGATCGAGCCCGTGGTGGCCGACGGCGGGCAGGCCCTGGTCTTGGTTCCGGAGATCGGGCTGACCCCACAGCTCATCCGGCGCTTCGAAGAAAGGCTTGGCGGGCGCGTCGCGGCGGTCCACTCCGGACGAACGGACCTGGAGCGCCTGGACGTATGGGAACGGGCCCGGACCGGCCAGGCCGCCGTCGTGATCGGTACCCGTTCGGCCCTGTTCACCCCCATGGCGAAACTGAAGCTGATCGTGATCGACGAGGAGCACGACGGATCCTTCAAGCAGCAGGACGGCCTCCACTATTCGGCGCGCGACGCCGGTGTGAAGCGAGCCCAGATGCTGGACGTCCCCATCATCCTCGGTTCCGCGACGCCCAGCCTAGAGAGCCTGCACAACGCGCAGGAAGGTCGCTACGGGCACCTTCGCCTGGAACATCGCATCGGTTCGGCCGGCCTGCCCCATGCAGAAGTCATCGATCTTCGCCACCATCCCGCGGAAGACGGCATCTGCGAACCTGCCTACGCCCGCATCGCCCACCACCTGCGACATGACGAGCAGGTGCTGGTGTTTCTGAACCGCCGCGGTTATGCGCCGGTGCTGATGTGCCACGCCTGCGGCTGGATGGCGCTCTGCCATCGATGCGACGCCCGCCTGACGCTGCACCAGGGCGCGGGTCAACTTCGCTGCCACCACTGCGGAAGCAGCCAGGGACAGCCGCCGTTGTGCCCCGAATGTGGATCTTCCCGCCTGCTGACCGTTGGAGAAGGCACGGAAAAGCTCCAGGACTCGCTGGAGAAGCGGTTTCCCGATCGCCCCGTCATCCGGATCGACCGGGACACGATCCGCAGCCAACGCAGGCTCCAGGAATCGCTGGAGATGATTCGCTCGGGGCGCTCGGCGATCTTGCTGGGTACCCAGATGCTGGCCAAGGGCCATCACTTTCCGGGCGTGACGCTCTCGCTCGTGGTCAATCTCGACCAGGCCCTGTTCTCGGCCGATTTCCGGGCTTCCGAAAAGGCCGCGCAGCTGCTCCTTCAGGTTGCCGGACGTGCGGGGCGGGGCGAGCGACCCGGGACGCTGCTGCTGCAGACCCATCACCCGGAACACAGTCTCTTCTCCACGGTACTGCAGCAGGGCTACGAGACTTTCGGCGAGGAGCTGATGCGCGAGCGTCGGGCCGCCGCGTTTCCGCCTTTCGGCCATCTCGCCCTGCTACGCGGTGAGGCGACGCGCCGGGACCAGGTCCGGGACTTTCTCGACCGGGCGGCATCCATCGCCCCTGCGCTGGAAGCGGTCCACGTCTATGGTCCCATGCCGGCCCCCATGGAGCGCCGCGCCGGCCGCCTCAGGATGCAGATCCTGGTCCAGTCCATGGAGCGCACTGAGCTGTTCCGGTTCCTGCGGCCCTGGGTTGCGGCGCTGTATGAGCTGCCCGAGGCCAACCGCGTCCGCTGGTCCATAGACGTCGATCCACTGGAGGGCGTCTGATGCGGGTGGTGCTGATCGGTGCCGGCCACGCCCACCTCAAGGCCCTTGCGTTCTGGCGTGGACGGCAGCTCCCGTTCAGCTTTCAACTCGTCGACCCGGGACGGTTTGTGTACTCCGGCATGGCTACGGGGGTGCTCGCCGGCGATTACCGCTTTAACGAAGCCAGCTGCGATCCACGCTCGGCTGCGGAGGCGGCCGGTGGGCATCTGCTGCGTGATCGGCTGGTCTCCATCGATCGTCAGGCAGGGGAGGTCCGGCTTGAATCGGGACGGCGCCTGGGCTTCGATCTCCTCTCCCTGAATATCGGCAGCTGGGTGGGCGGCGGCCAGTCATCGCGGGTCTACCCGGTCAAGCCGATCGGCGATTTCCTGGGCCTGGTCAAGGATCTGGACAACCCCGATACACGCGAAGAAATCGTCGTTGCCGGCGGCGGCGTGACCGGCTCGGAGGTTGCCGCGTGCCTTGGCTGGCGCCTGAAGGCATCCGGCATCGACGGCCGGGTCCGGCTGATCCACCCCCATTCCGAGCCGGCGCCGAGCCTCCCCGGGGCCGCCCGCGGCTTTCTGCAGCGCGCGCTCGAAGACCGCGGCATCGAGATCATGCAGGACCGCGTCGAATCCTGGCACGGACGGAGCGCACGCCTGGCCAGCGGCCGCGAACTGCCCTTCACCCGGCTGGTGTTGGCCACCGGCCTGGTCCCATCGCCGGTGTTTTCCAACCTCGACCTGGAGGTGACCGACTCCGGCCTCGCAGTGGCAGACACGCTCCAGTGCGCTGACGACGCACGAATCTTCGCAGCCGGAGACTGCGCCGATATCGGTCGCCGGGGCCTGCCCAATGTCGGGGTCTATGGCGTGCGCGCGGCAACAGTGCTCGCCGACAATCTCGAGGCGGCCGCCCTGGGCCGTGCCCTGCGCCGCTACAGCCCACAGAAGGTTTTCCTGTCGATCCTCAACCTCGGTCGCGGCGAGGGTCTCGCGGTCTGGGCGCGTCTGTCCTTCGGCGGGCGCCTCGCCCTGCGCTGGAAAGACTGGCTGGACCGGCGTTTCATGCAGGAGATCGGATGAAGAGACAACGAGGATTGTGCTGCCTGCCGGTTTGACATAGAATGTAAATGCGAATCATTCTCAACTTTCTCAGGCTGGAATCTCGACATGTCCACATGCACTCTCGCCGACCTTCGCCCCGGGCAAACCGGCGTCGTGGACGGATTTTCGGTTTTCGACTCGATGACCTTCCGCATCATGCAGCTGGGGGTGTTGGAAGAGACCCCACTGGAAGTCGTGAGACGGGCGCCATTCAGCGACCCCATCGAGATTCGCGTCATGAATTACTCTCTGTCACTGCGCCGGGACGAAGCCAACCGGATCCGCATCCGGGTCGACGACGCCGGCTGAGATCGACTCGCGTGATCGTCACGCGCCACTATGCCAGTTTCCGCCCCTGAACAACGTGCCACCGCGCCCGTAACGGGCCCACGCCGACCGACCGTCGCGGTCTGCGGCAATCCCAATACCGGCAAGAGCACGGTCTTCAACGCGCTCACCGGACTGCGGCAGAAAGTCGCCAACTATCCGGGCGTTACGGTGGACCGGCGGACCGGAATCTGCCGGGCCGGAGACCGGGAACTGGAACTCATCGACGTGCCGGGCACCTATTCGCTGGCCGCACATTCGCCGGACGAGATCATCGCCGTCGACGTCCTGCTCGGGTTCATCCCCGGATTGCCGGAGCCGGACCTGATCCTGGTGGTGGTCGACGCCTCGAACCTCCGGCGCAACCTGTTCCTCCTCCGCCAGGTGCTGGAAATCGGCAAACCGGTGGTCGTTGCGCTGAGCATGGGCGACCTGGCCGCGCGCAAGGGCACCGCTGTCGATCCTGTCCGCCTCGAAAAGGAACTGGGCGTCCGCGTGGTGCCGGTGATCGCGGGCAAGGGCCATGGCGTAGAAGACCTGCGGCGGACCATGGTCGAGGCCCTGGATGATCCACCCCCGCAACCGGAACCGACCATCGCCGCCCTCCACGCGCAGATTCTCGAACTGATCCGCAAGCACCAGCTACCGATCAATCCGTTTGCCCTGGAGCGTGCGGTCATCGATCCGGACTATGCCCGCGAGCGCCTGCGCCAACGCGTACCGGAACCGGTGATGAACGCCCTGACGGAGCTTCGAGAAGCGCTTTCCGAGGAGGCGCCATTGCCGGCCCTGGAAGCACGGATGCGCTACCGCTGGGCCGACCAGGTCGTTGCGCAGAGCACCCAGTCCGTGCCCGTCGTCCGTTCCCGGGCAATCCACCTGATCGAGATGTTGACCAGCCACTCGGTCATGGGCCTGGCCACCTTTTTCATCGTGATGGCGGTGGTGTTCCAGGCCGTATTTTCCTGGGCCGCGCCGTTCATGGAGGCCATCGACGGCGCCGCCGCGTGGCTGGGCGCGCAGGTCATGGCTGTGTTGCCGGAAGGCGCGCTCAGCAGCCTGCTGGTCGACGGGGTCATTGCCGGCGTAGGCGCGGTGGTGATCTTCCTGCCGCAGATCCTGATCCTGTTCGCATTCATCATCGTCCTGGAGGACACCGGCTACATGGCGCGGGCCGCCTTTCTCATGGATCGCTTCATGCGGGCCTGCGGTCTTTCCGGTACCTCGTTCATTCCCATGCTGTCCAGTTTTGCCTGTGCCGTCCCCGGTGTGATGGCGGCCCGGGTGGTTCCGGATCCCCGCGACCGCATCGCGACCATTCTCGCCGCGCCCTTCATGACCTGTTCCGCACGCCTGCCCGTGTACGCCCTGTTGATCGCGGCTTTCGTTCCGCAGCGGGAGGTTGCCGGCATTCTCAACCTGCAGGGCCTGGTGCTTTTTGCCCTCTATCTGCTGGGTATTCTCGGCGGCGTGTTCACGGCCTGGTGGCTGAAGCGAACCGTGCTGCGCGGACGGACCCCCAGCTTCCTGATGGAACTGCCGGCCTACCGCCTCCCGGATCTGAAATCGGTGGGCATTCGCATCCTGGAGCGGGTCCGGGTCTTTCTACGGCGGGCCGGGACCGTGATCTTTACCGTGGCCGTGGTCGTCTGGGGACTGGCCTATTTTCCGCACTCGGATTCGATCGACCAGCGCTTTGATGAGGCGATTGCAAGCGCTACAGCTGCGGCTGAGCCGGAAGTGCACATCGCGGAACTCGAAGACCAGCGCGCCGCAGCCCACCTGGAGAACAGCGCGCTGGGTCATCTCGGCCGGGCCATCGAACCGGTATTTCATCCGCTGGGCTGGGACTGGAAGATCTCTGCAGCAGTCATCGCGTCCTTTCCGGCGCGGGAAGTGGTCATCGCCGTACTCGGCACAATCTACGCCGTTGGGTCGGATGTCGACGCGACGGACCAGGGCCTGATCGAGCGGATCGACACCGCCCGCTGGCCGGATGGGCGGCCGGTGTTCACCCTGCCGGTAGCGCTCGGTCTCATGGTGTTCTATGCCTTCTGCCTGCAGTGCGTGGCCACGGTGGCCACGATGCGGCGGGAAACCAACTCGTGGCGATGGCCTATCCTGGCCTGGACCTATATGACCGGTGTCGGCTACCTCGGCGCGCTCATCACCTACCAGGCGGCCTCGGCGCTGGGGGCTTGAATGGATTGGCAGGAATGGATTGCATTGCTGATCGTGGTCCTGGTCGCCGCCGTAGCCATCCTGCGCCGGTCGAGACGGCGCCACGATCCGGATTGTCGCAGCTGTGCCAAGGTGACCCGGTGCATCGAAGATGACGACGTCAGAGTACTGGATTTCAAGCGCCAGCTGCGGCGCGAATCATCCCGGGAAACGGCCGGGCATCACGAGGCCTCGGGCCGACCAAACAGGTAGCCCTGTCCGAATTCCACGCCCAGTTTTCTTACCGCATCAAACTCCGCCTCCGTCTCGATGCCTTCTGCGAGCGTGGTGATCCCATGGTCGTGGCAGGCGTCCACGATCGACTTGCACACCGCCTGGTGCACATCGGATCCGGTCAGCTGTGAAATGATGCCTCGATCGATCTTGACCACATCGGGCACCAGTTCAAGCAGCAGCTCGAGGCCGGAATAGGCACTGCCGAAATCGTCCAGTGCGACCCGGTATCCCATCTCGCGGTAGTGATTCAGAATGCTCTTCAACCGTGGGATGTCTTCGATCCTGTCCGATTCCACGACCTCGAAGATGATCTGATGGGGTTTGAGATTGGTCTTCTCCAGCAGGCGCTCGGTGGTCGCAAGGCACACGCTGGGCTGGTAGATGACCGCCGGTTGAAAATTGATCAGATAGTTCAGGTCCTCGGACGCCGCCGCTAGCGCGCCCGCGTGCGTTTCCCTGCATTTGCGATCAAACAGGAAGCGAAGATTCTCCTGGTCTGCCCATTCCACCAGCTGGCCGGCGCCGACCACGGACCCGTCCGGCCGCTCGGCCCGGATGAGGCATTCATAGCCCCAGGTGGAGCGATCGCCCATCCACACCACGGGTTGACGCCAGCTGCGGAGACCGTTGTCCCGGATCAGCGCTGACAATTCACTTTCGCCTGCCGGCATCATGGTACGCAGCGGCTGCGCCTTCAGGAGCGTCTGCCACTGGCCGGAAAGCGGACCGGGCTCCAACCAGCAGGCCGTCATTTGCTCGAATGCGCGTCCCACGGTCCCGAGCACCGCATCGACCACATCCGCGAGGCGCGTGAACCGGAAAGACCACCCGACGTCGACGACAAGAATCTCGGCATCGACATCGTAGGTCCAACCCCAGTGGCGGCCGGCTTCGACGAGATCCGAGCGACTGCCCGCCTCTAGCTGGCCGACCATCAAGGCCAAACGCCGCGAGTCGTTCTTGCAGCTACAGACATGCGGCTCCACTGGCGCGGCCGGGCTGATGGTCAAGCGTTGCTTTTCAGATTTGGGCACTGGAGATAGCTCAGGCCGCGCTGGACTGGCGCGTCGGTGCAGTCGGATTGTCCATGTCGATGCCTTCGAACTCGCAGAGCTTTTCGAGCGCCTGCTCCATGATGGCCCTGGCGTGCCCGGTCAGGCGCGCGTTCATCGCGTGGACCTTCGCATCCTCCTCGTTGCGATTCTGGCATTGCTTCGAGTAGTCCTCGAACGCATTCAGCGACAGCACCAGGTCCGCCAGCTGGTTCGGGCATTCGCAATCCACCGAACTGCGAATCTCCTGCAGCGCAGTCAGCTTCATGTTGTCCAGCTTGCGCTCCGGCGGCGCGGCCTTGACGCTGATCGTCTCACCCCCGGCCGCGGATGCTGCGGTTGCATTCCCGGGCTTGCTCGTCATCTGCCGAACGATCAGGCTCACCATGCTGGTCCTAAGGGCCCGGACGCTGACCGGTGCTCGCATGAGTTGCCGCTTGGGCGTACGCAGGTCCTCGAGGAGCTTCCACTTTGCGAAGCTGTAGACGATAAGCGTCAGCTCCGGGTTTATTTTCGCCTCCAGGTCTTCCACCTGTTCGAGGGCATTTTCACCAAGCAGATCCAGATCGAGAACGAGGGCATGCGGCTTGATGGTCTTCCCCGCGTCGATCAGCTCCTTCCTGTCGGTGGTGGCCACCGTGATTTCGAGTCGTCCGGCATCATCCTCCATACCGGCGGTTTCGAGATATTTGGGCAGTGTGGCGTGTAATAAGGCAATCTTGACCATGGGGTCCTCTCTAGTTTGAAATCCGTTGTAAGTGACTGATGTTAGAGTGAAGCGGCAGCGCGGCCTGCGGTGATTTGAGCGGCAATCTCGGTTGGCACGATGAACCGGTCGCGGCTCCAGATCCCGTTGGTCCACTGGATGCGCTGGAAGGGCTCCGTAGCAACCAGTTGCTGGTTGGGGAAATCGACATTGATTCGTTCGCAGGCGCCGGCCATCAGCCAGGCGACGCTGGAGGGCGTTTCGCGAACTGCAGTGACCAGCGCTGTGGCCGATTCCTGACTACGGCAAAGGATCGTTCCGGCGGGAACATCCACGCTGGTACTGGTAAAAAGGGTTGCAGCAATGAGACTCTTGATCAGCATTTGTTTTTCCTTGGGGCATCGATGAATTCTGATGAAGAGGGTACGAACCGCCATGTGTAGAGCGGATACCTTTTTTGCAGGGCAGTTCTATGCATGCCCTACACAACTACGGAAATCGGAGATCGAGTGACGCTACTCATCCTGTACGTCTCGCTGGCGATCGGCGTGTCCTTCCTCTGCTCGATCATGGAAGCCGTGTTGCTGAGTGTTTCTCCGTCCTACGTGGCGCAGGCGGCGCGGGAGGGCCGGCGCACCGGCCGCATGCTCAAGCAATTCAAGCAGGACGTGGATCGTCCGCTGGCCGCCATACTGACCCTGAACACCATTGCCCATACGGTCGGCGCGACCGGCGCGGGTGCCCAGGCGATCCGGGTTTTCGGCGAAGAGTGGATCGGCCTGGTCTCGGCCGTACTGACGCTCCTGATCCTGTTCCTTTCCGAGATCGTCCCCAAGACGCTCGGGGCCGTATACTGGCGAGAGCTCGCCGCCCCCACCGCCATGCTGTTGCGCGCCACGATCTGGCTGCTCTATCCCATCGTCTGGGTTGCGCGGGGCGTCACGCGCCTGCTTACGCCAAAGCACAAGAAGCCCGCGGTCAGCCGGGCGGAACTCGCGGCCCTGGCCGAGCTCGGCGCCGCTCAAGGCGTGATCGCCGACGACGAGTCGCGGTTGTTCCTGAACCTGCTGCGCTTTCGCAACGTTCGGACCGAGGAAGTGATGACCCCGCGCGTGGTGATCGCCACCCTCGACGAATCGCTCAAAATCCCGGAGGCTATCGAGAAGGAGGCGCTGCGCTTTTCGCGGATCCCGCTGTTTCGGAACGGCGACCGGGACGACATCAACGGCTATGTGCTGAAAGACGAGGTGCTCGAGCGCGCTGCCCGCGGTGACGACAGCAGGCTGGGCGATCTCCGGCGGCGCATGCTCGTCGTGCCGCCCAGCCTGACCATGCCCCAGCTGTTTCGCCAGATGCTGGACCAGGGCGAGCAGATCGCGCTGGTCGCCGATGAGTATGGAGACGTCGAGGGCCTGGTCACGCTGGAAGACGTCATCGAGGCCCTGCTCGGACTGCAGATCGTGGACGAAGTGGACGAAGTCGTCGACATGCGTGAACTCGCGGAGCGGTTCCGGCAGATGCGCGCGGCGAAGTTCCGTCCGGAGGCGCCCTCGGAGGATGACAAGACCGAGAAGGGAGGATGACGATGGGATGCTGCCACTTCTATGCGCCCGAGGAAGGCGCGGACAATGCGTTCAGCGTGGACGTCTCGGCGATCACCTTCGGGCGCGGCTGCATGGCCGAACTGGGCTCCCAGGCCGCTCGGCTCGGCCTGCAACGGGTTGCCCTGTTCACCGACCCGCAGGTCGCCGCGCTGGCGCCCTTCGAAACCGCGCTGGCCAGCCTCAGGCAAGCCGGTATCGAGGTCGAGATCTTCGATGAGGTGCACATCGAACCGACCGACGAATCGTTTCAGGCGGCCACGCGTTTCGCCCGGGAGGTCGATCCGGACGGTTATGTGTCCATCGGCGGCGGATCCGTCATGGACACGGCAAAAGGCGCCAACCTCTATGCCACGCATCCGGCCGACTTTGCGACCTACGTCAACGCGCCGGTGGGCGACGGCGCACCAGTGCCAGGTGCCTTGCGGCCACACATTGCCTGCCCCACCACGTCGGGAACGGGCAGCGAATGCACCGGGATCGCCATCTTTGACTACCTGGCGCTGAAAGCGAAGACCGGGATCGCCTCGAGAGCGCTTCGGCCGAGCCTTGCATTGATCGATCCGGAATGGACCCGATACCTGCCACGCACGGTGCTTGCGTGCGCCGCCTTCGATGTCCTGTCGCACGCGCTGGAATCCTATACGGCTCGACCTTACACCCGCCGTCCTGCCGCGCCGGGCACGGAACGCCCCATGAGCCAGGGGGCCAATCCGTGGAGCGACATCGGCTGTGCTGAGGCGCTGCGCCTGCTGGGCCGCTACATGGTCCGGGCGATCGATGACGCGGAAGACGACCAGGCCCGCGAGCAGGTCATGTGGGCCGCCACCCTCGCCGGGATCGCCTTTGGGAACTCGGGAGTCCACCTCCCCCACGGCATGGCCTACGCGGTGGCCGGCTGCGTCAAGGACTACCATCCACCGGACTATCCGGTCGGTGAACCGATGGTGCCCCACGGCATGTCGGTGATTCTCAACGCTCCGGCCGTGTTCCGCACGACCGCCACCACTTCCGAGGAGCGCCACCTGGAGTCCGCCGGCTGGCTGGGTGCAGAGCTCCAGGAGGCAGGACCGGACGACGCGGCCGAAGTCCTGGCCGGTCGCATCGAGCAATTGATGAAGGCGGCCCAAATGCCAGCCGGGCTGACGGCAATCGGTTATGGGCCCGAGGACATTCCCGATCTCACTCGAGGCTCCATCGTCCAGAAACGCCTGCTCGACAACGCCCCGGTTGTCGTCGACGAGGCGCTCCTGAACGGTCTCTTCGGAGACGCGATGGCGTACTGGCAATGACCGAAGTCAGCTACGCCCGCACTGCCTATCCCTGTTTTCGGTCCATCACCACACGTTGGATGGACAACGACATCTACGGGCACATCAACAACGTCCAGTACTACAGCTACTTCGACACGGTCATCAACCAGTACCTCATCGAGGAAGGCGGCCTGGACATCCACGCCGCAGAGATCATCGGCGTGTGTATCGAGTCCAAGTGCACCTATCGCAGCCCGCTGGCGTATCCGATGACGATTGAAGCCGGCCTGCGCGTCGGGCACCTCGGCAACACGTCCGTGCGCTACGAAGTGGGAATCTTCGAGGAGACGTCCGAAACTGCCGCCGCAGCGGGCTATTTCGTCCACGTCTTCGTCAATCGGGACGGCATGGAGAAGACCGCCATCCCCCCCTCCGTGCGCCAGGCGCTCCAGCAGCTGAGTTGAATCGAGGAAGCGTCCCGGACGGTTGACGCGACGGTGGGGCGAACCGATGAGCAATCCCCGGTGCCCGTACCCTGTCGCCTGACGATAGGCAATGTTGTGCCCTCCCGTGATGTGGTATCCGTTGTTCCATCCGCACACCGAGGAAAAATGATGCAGCGGTCGCCTTTGACACCCAGCCTGTACACCGACGACCTCGCGGGAACCATCGCGTTCTATACCGAAGTGCTGGGGTTCGAGCAGACCGGACGCTGGGACGAGGACGAGGTTCCGATCTGGGCAGAACTCACTCTTAGGAACGAAACCGATGCCGCGCGCATCTGGTTCTTCACCGGCCAGATCCAGGATCGTCCCGGGCCGGCCCTGTCCGGGGTCATCTACCTGTTCGTGGACGACGTGGACGCGGAGGCTGCCAGAATCGGCGGCCGCGCCACCGTCAGCTGGGGTCCGGAGGATCAGCCCTATGGGTTACGCGAGTTCGCCGTCGAAGATCCCAACGGCTACCTGGTCTGCCTCGCCCGGGACATCGACTAGCCCGAATGTTGCACCGATTTCCGGATTTGTCGGTTCAGCTCGCGCCGTCAGATTGGCCGATCGTCCGAAAAAGCGTGGTCATTCCACGGTTTAAGGGGGATCGGTCGATATGACTCGCGAGATCCAGCGACATTTCCGCAGGATGTCGCTCAGAACCGGCCGCGGAACAAAGTGCACCTTGGTTCCGGCCCCTCCCAATCGGTTGATCTATAACCAGAATTTGGAACGGTGGAGCAAAATTGGTGCAATATTCGGGCTAGCCCGGATCCTTGGGCATCAATTCCTGGTCGATGGACTTGGCCTTGCGGTAGGCGGGCCGTTGTCTCAGGCGCTCGGCATATTGCTCGAACACCGGCCGCTTGGGCAGGGTGCCGAAACCCATACCCCAGTCGACGGCCGAGCCGACGTAGACGTCCGCCGCGGTGAAACGATCGCCGCAGATGTAGTCTTTCCCGGCCAGGGCCTGTTCCAGTGTCGTGACGGCCTGGTCGTAGGAGCCATACCCGACCATTCGCTGTTGTTCGGGCGTCGGATCGACCTTGAGCACCGAGTGATTGGTCACCGCCTGCTCAAGCGGCCCTGCGGCGAAGAACAGCCAGCGGTAATAGTCGGCCCGCTCCCCGTCGGTCGGCGCCAGGCCGGCCTCGGGAAATGCGTCGGCCAGATAGGCGCAGATCGCGGCGGCCTCGGTCACCACGTGTCCGTCATGGGCAACCGCAGGCACTTTGCCCATGGGATTGACCTGAAGATACGCCTCACCCTTCATGGTCGTCCCATAGTCGAGCAGGACCTGCTCGTAGGGTTCGCCCACTTCTTCGAGCATCCAGCGCGCGATCTGCCCTCTCGACATGGGGTTGGTGTAAAAGGTCAGCGACATCGCTCCCTCCGATACGAGTTGATTTCGCTGACCAGATTACACCGTCAATCCGTCATGGGGCACCCTGCAAGGACTCGCATAAAGCCGCCGCAGATGGAAGGAGCCGCGTCAGCATGGCACTGCCGGACAAGCCCTCATCGAGGTCATAGCTCAGCGCGGCCTTGCCGCACTCATCGAAGTCGACGGTCAGGGTGCCCACCGGCTGCGAACTCACTGCCTGATCATCGTTGAAAGCACCACCGCTGGTCAGGGACACGTCCAGCGTCGCCACATCACCGTCGTAATTGCCCTGCGCGGTCAGCCAGCGCTGACCATCCGATCCGACCTTGCCGGCGACTGCATCGTAGGTGAACCAGGCGACGAACATGAACCGGCTGGACGGCTCGATATCGAACAGGAAGCCCTGGCCCGGCGTCGCGCCGTTCAGCCACGCGCCGAACATGCCCTGGTTGATCGCAAAGGCGCCTTCGGCCACCGCGTCCCGGCTACGATAGACTGAAGAACCTCTGGTCCCCGCATAGAGCAATCCGTTCGCCACGGCCAGCGACTGAACCACGTCATCACCGTCCGGCAATCCGTCATTGAGCACGGTGAACGAATCGCCCCGGTCCGTCGAGAACAGCGCGCCATCGGTGTCTTCAGCAACATACAGTTCGCCATCCGAGGTCACGGCGACCGCCCGTACGTTGCCGTCGGACGGCAAGGTGCGACGATTCCAGCTCTCACCCCCGTTGCCGGAACGGAACAAGCCATTGTTGGTGGCCGTGTAGACCGTATTGCCGGGCGCGAAGGCAAAGTCATAGATGTTCTCTTCGGAAACGTTGGTCTCCTGCCAGCTCTCACCGCCATCGGTGGACCGGAAGGCGGTTACCGAGCGCTCCCCGTTCTGGCTGAACCGCACCAGCCCCGCCAGGATCGTCCCGTCGTCCGCAATCTCGATCCGGCTGATCTCCGGGGCCGCATAGTTCGAATCGACATTCGGCAGACCGGCGTTGAGCTTGGTCCAGGAGTCGCCGTTGTCGGCGGTGCGGTACACGCCGGAGATGATCTCGCCGCCGAGGAAGTTGTCGAACACGGAAGCGTAGAGGCTGCCGTCCGGGTGTTCGGCCAGGTCGAAAATCAGGATGACGTCCGCCTCGTCGTCCCAGGGCGTCGGAATCCGGGTCCAGCTGGCACCGTCATCATCGCTCCGGTAGATCTGACCCAGGAAGAAGCCCGCGGCGTAAATGCGATCGCCGGCTCCGAGACCAAACGTGCCGGAAGACAAACCGTCAGGCAGGTCAATGAGCGTCCAGGTTGCCCCGCCGTTCTCTGCCCGGAACAGGTTGCCGTTGGCGTCGGCGTAGATTCGGCTGCCGTCGGTCAGCAGTCGGTCGACGGAGGCCCCCAGGATGCCGGTGTTCTCGATGTTCCAGGAGGCCCCCGTGTTGGTTGACCGGAAGACGCCGAGACCCTCGCTCGCAACCAGCAGCGTATTGTCGCCGGCGTGAATCACTTCCCGAAGACCGGCGCCTTCGAAACGGGAATCGGAAATCTCGCTCCACTGGTCGCCGGCGTTGGTGGAGCGGAAGACGCGGTCGAAGCCGGCGCGGACCACCAGCGAGTCATTGTTTCCGATACTGATTCGATCCACGAACTTGAGACCGTCCTGCTCGACCGGAATGCCGTTGTCGGCCCGCGACCAGGTCTGACCGTCGTCGGTCGACCGGAACACACCGCGGGATGAACCGGCAAACACCCGCCCCTCGCTGTCGACGGCCACGGCACTCTCGTTGCAGCATTCCAGTTCGAGGGCGACGCTCCAGGAACCGCCGTTGTTGGTGGACCGATAAATCGCCAGCGGCGATGCGGCGAACAGGGTGCCTGCCGGCGATTCGGCGAAGCCGCCGATGAACTCCAGGCCACTGGCCACCGAGTTGAGAGATGCTCCGTCGTTCAGCGATCGCAGAATGAACCCGAAGGCGTCCCCGACGAGGATGACGTTCCCATTGGCGAACACGGCGGTCAGGTCGCGCCCTGCACCGCCGATGAGGTCGAAGGACTCACCGTCATCGGTCGACCGGTAGATGCCGTTTTCCTGGCTGCAGCCGACGAAGAAGTTGCAGGCATTGACCAGGTAGAGACCACCCGAGCCATCGCTGGCCAGGTCGACGACCACGCCCATGTTCGGCGCCTGAAATGGCATCCGCTCCCAGCTCTGTCCATTGTCCGTGGACCGATGCAGCGCGCCGAGATTGCCGACGATTGCAAAAATGCTGTCCGTATCATGACGGTGGATCTGCGTGACCGATCCGCCGGAAGGCCCGCCGCTGGCGGTCCAGAAGCTGTCGCTCATCCCCTTGCTGACCATGCCCGAAGCACACAGGTCGCCGGTGCCGGGAATCACCCGCTTGATCGATATCTCTCCCTGCAGCCCATCATCCGTGAGATCGAAGCTGACCGTGCCAGTCTCGCAATCGGAGAAGCTGATCGAGAGGCTCCCCGCCGGCACGGTGGAAACCGCCTGCGGATCGTCGAAGCGCCCGCCTGAGGTTGACGAGAGTTCAAGATCTGCGCTGCCGCCCGTGTAGTTGCCCTGCGCGGTCAGCCAGCGATGTTCCGGCGCACCGACCTTTGCGGCACCGGCATCGAAGGTGAACCAGGCGACGAACAGGAACTGGCTGGAAGGATCGACATCGATCAGGAAACCCTGACCCGGTGTTGTCTCGTCGAACCAGGCACCGGAAATACCCTGGTTGATGGAAAATTCGTCATCCTGGGCAAGCGCCGGAGCGAGCCCGAGCAGTGCGACCAGGATCAGCATGAGCCAGTGCGACCGGTCGATGATTCGAGAATTGTCCATGTGCCTCTCCATTCCCCGTTCAAAAAAATGCTCTCTTTTCCTTGATAGCGCCATACCGCCGGAAACTGGATCAAACCCGTCGTTCACTTGTTATCATTCTGATTCAATGAGCAATTCACCCGGGATGCGAGAAGATCCCGCTTCGAGACCCAAGAAGTGACGGGGAGGGAAGGCTTGGACGCCGAAGAACCTGAACTGCCGGCGATCCGCCTCAAACATGCAGGACAAATCGAGCCTGGAACGCTCGATGACCTGCTGCCGGAGGTTTATTCGGCGCTCATGCGCATCGCCCGCGCTCAGCTCCGGCGCGAGCGCCCGGGCCATACCCTGGATACTTCCGGGCTGGTGCATGAGGCGTACCTGAAGCTGACGGAGAGTTTTCCCGAGTTGCCCGAGTCGCGAGAGCAGTTCATGTTCATCTGCGCCCAGCTCATGCGCCAGGTCCTGGTTGATCATGCCCGGCGCCGCGGACGGCAGAAACGGGGTGGCGACGCCGTGCTGACGACCTATACCGACAGCGTCGTGGCAGCCGCGCCCGGCGACGAAACAAACATGCTGGCCATCAACGACGCGCTGGAGCGCCTCGAACGCGTCAACCCCGACTACTCCCGTATCGTCGAGTGCCGGTTCTTCGCCGGCATGAGCATCGAAGAAACGGCCGTCGCGCTGGACACGTCGCCGTCCTCGGTCAAGCGTCACTGGCGCTTCGCCCGCGCCTGGCTGCAGAACGAGCTGACCCCACCGGCCGCTTAGATGCGCCAGCTGACCTCGGAACAGTGGGCACGGGTCGAAGAGGTCTTCCACAAGGCGGCGGCACTGTCCGGGAAACAGCGGGCCGAGTTTCTGAGCAGCCGGGACCTGCCCGCCTGGCTGCAGGAAGCGGTCGGCGAGCTCCTCGCGGCGGATGCAGCCATCGACCCCGATTCGGACCGCATCGCCGACGTCGATGCGGGAGAGTTGGGCCGACTGCTGGAAGACGAGGATGCCAGGCCCGTGTCGGACCGGGTCGGCCACTATCGGATCGAAGAGGAAATCGGCCGCGGCGGCAGTTCCGTCGTATACCTCGCGACCCGGGAGGAAGTCGGGGGACGAGTTGCGCTGAAACTGTTGCGACGCGATCCCCTTGCCGAACCCGAAGCGCGGCAACGTTTCTTCTTCGAGCACCAGGTGCTCGCCCGGCTCGAACACCCCCACATCGCCCCCCTATACGATGCAGGCGTCACCGACGGCGGTACGCCCTACCTGGCGATGGAATACGTCAACGGACAGCCGCTGACCGACTACAGCAACGAGCAGGACCTCGGACTGAACGACCGGCTGAAGCTGTTCCTTCAGCTTTGTGACGCCATGGCTTACGCCCACCGCAACCTGATCATCCACCGGGACCTGAAACCCGGCAACATCTTCGTGGACTCCGCCGGGCGGCTGCGGGTTCTGGATTTCGGGATCGCGAAGCTGCAGGAAAGCGATGGCGAGCTGGAGTCGCCTCGAACCCGAACCGGGGCGCGGCTCATGACCATGGAATACGCCGCGCCGGAACAGATTCGCGGCGAGCCGGTCACGACCGCCGTCGACGTGTATGGCCTTGGCGTCGTGCTCTACGAACTGCTGGGTGGGCGCCGACCGTTCGAGGAACGCGATCGATCCCGGCAGATCGAACAGTCGATCCTGCATCACGTACCGGCAAACCCATCGACCATCGCCGTCCAGAACCGACTGCGCTGGGCGTCCCGCGTCGCCGGCGATCTCGACGCGGTGATCATGAAAGCCCTTCGCAAAGAACCCGCGGAACGATTCGCGAGTGTCGCCGCGTTGGCTGATGAACTGGAACGCTACCTGGCCGGCCAGCCGCTGCTGACGCGGCGTGGCACCTGGGCCTACCGGAGCCGCAAATTCGTTGCCCGCAACCGCTGGGGTGTAGCCGTTTCGACTTTTGCCGCCCTGGCGCTGCTGGCATTTGCCTGGCGCGAGTCCAAGCTTCGTACGGTCGCTGAAGACGCGCTGCTGCAGGCGCAGGTGCAGGTGGAGCGCAACGAGCGGATCGCCGATTTCATGGTCGACCTGTTCAACCCGTCCGATCCACTGGCCACGGACATTGATCAATCACGGAACATGACCGCACGGGAAATGCTCGATCGGGGCGTCCGGCGCCTGCAGGAGATGCTCGCGGATCAGCCCCAGGTACGGGCTGCCCTTCTGGAGAAGTTCGGTGATGCCTATTTCGGCATGGAACGCTTCGATGACGCCCGCAAGGCACTCGAAGAGGCGATTGCGCTGCGGCGGACCGGGCGAGATCAGCTGGCCCTGGCGAGCGCATTGTCGCGGTTGGCGCGGGTTGCGATCTGGACAGAGCAATGGGACGAGGTCGCCGCGCTTGAATCCGAGGCACTCGCCCTTCGCGAAGGACAGCTCGAACCGCCCCACAGCGACATTGCAACGAGCCTGTCGCACCTTGGCAGTGCGCTGATGATGACCAATCGGTTCGCCGAGGCCGAGCCCTACCTGACCCGGGCCCTGCACATGCGGGAATCAGCGCTCGGTCCCGATCGGCTCGAGGTATCCAACGACCTTCACGAACTCGGCATGCTGCGGTTGCAGCAGGCGCGCTTCCAATCCGCCGAGGAGCTCTTCCGCCGGTCGCTGGCGATCCGGGAAGCCCTGTTCGACAAGCCGAACCCCTACGTGCCGGAAAGCTATTTTCACATCAGCCATGTGCTGATTGCCCAGGACCGGCTCGACGAAGCGGAACCCTTCGTCCGGAAAGCGCTGGAGATCTACCGGACCCTGGCCGCAGCCGGCGGCTCACCAGGCGATGTCGGGCATGCCTTGACTTCGGCGGCCAACCTGGCCGAAAAGCGCGGGCGTTTCGAAGCCGCAGAGGTCTATCATCGAGAAGCCCTGTCGATCGATCTGGAGGTGGTCGGCCCGGATCACAGCTGGACCGTGACCGACAAGCGTAATCTGGCCCGCGTCCTGATCGCCCAGGCCAGACTCGCCGAGGCAGAGCAGTTGCTGACCGAGTCCATCGCCTCCAACAAACGGTCCGGCAATAGCGAATATCTGGCGCGGGACGAGGGATTGATGGGCAGGCTGCTGGAGGCGCGGGGCGACATCGACACGGCCCTGGCATTTCACCTGCGGTCGGCCGCTGGCCTCATGGATTCGCTGGGTCCGGGCCATCCCAGTACCGCGGAGCAGGTGGCTGAACTTGCCGCGCTGGCAGACCATGTCGACTGCGCTGCTCCGGCATCGGAGCCGGACGCTCCACGACTCTCCGAAGACCAGGTTCAGCACCTGTGGGCCGCCCTGAAGACCTGTCCGGCCCTCAGATTCCCTGAGTCACCAGCCCGTTGACCCAATGACTCACGGGCATCGCGGCTCGCGACTGGTTGGCGAGGACGATGACCACAAGGCCGCTTTCGGAGTAGTAGCGAAAGTCCGCCGAAATCCCTGGAGCGCCGCCGTTGTGGCCTACCCAGCGCTGCCCCTCCAGCGTGCCGGTGCCCCAGAGATAGCCGTAACCGAAATCCGGCCCCATGTGCCGGCGGACCTGCCACAGGACTTCCAGATCCTCGCGCGCCAGCAACTTCTCTGCGGAAAGCGCCTCGGCAAAACGCATCAGGTCGTTGGCGCTGGCATAGCCGCCGCCGGCCGACGAGCCCTGGAGGCCCAGCCATCCCGTGTTTGGCGCCAGTTCCGCACCGGGACTGGACCGGTGATAGCCCTCCGCCTTGCCCGATCGGGTCTCCGTCTTCTGGAAGTGACCGCTGTTGCGCATGCCGGCCGGAGCATAGATGTGCTCGCGCACATAATCGAAATAGCTTTGGCCGGTAATACGCTCGATGATCAGGCCGAGAATGACCGGACCGCCATTGCTGTACTCATTACCCTGGCCCGGCTGGAACAGCAGGGGATCGTCGACGAAGGTATCGAGAAACCCCTGCAGCGAATCGATTTCGTTCTTGCGAGCCTCGTAGGCCGCGTTCCAGTAGGACGGCACGCCGGAAGAGTGGGTCAACAGCTGATCGATCCTCGCCTGGTCCCGAACCGTGGCATTTGGGAAGTCGGGCAGATGTTTCCCGACGGTGTCCTGCCAGTTCAGCTTGCCCGCCGCCTCCAGCTGGGCAATCGCCAGCCCGGTGAACATCTTGTTCATGGATCCGAGATTGATCGGCGTGTCGAGTGTGTTGAGGCGTCCGGTCTCCCGATCCGCCAGGCCGTAGGCACGGCCAAACAGGATTTCGCCATCGCGGGCCACGAGCACTGCGCCCGAGAACTGCCCTGCCTCCACCCGTGCTCCGACGAACTCCTCGATTGCCGGTGCGATCTCGGACAATGCAACCTCTGGGGCAGGCGGCAACTCCGGCGGCAGCAGCCCGAAGCCATCGAAGCGAAGTTCCGTGTCATCTGTCAGCATCAGCAGCAAACGAGCCGGCTCGCCCTGCGCATTCCGTACGCCGACGTAAAAACCGCCCTCATCGGCCACGGTGATCTCGCGGATCGGTCGCTGTCCCTCGGTCGGCCCAAGGGCGTGCGCAAGGTCACGCAGGACGCCGGCGAGCTCTTCTTCGCCGTAGCGCTCCTGCAGCCGCTCGGAGACCCGAGTGCGGATGAACTCGCGGTAATCGCCATCTTCTCCGGCATTCAGCGCCTGGAACAGTTCCTGGGCCCGCGCGTCGACCAGATCCGGAGCGGGTTGACCGACGGCATCGGCGACGAATGTCATGAGCAACAATCCGGTGACCAGGATTCTGAGCATGGAATTCCCTGCTTTTTGGTCTGGCATTCTCTCAGGAGATGCTGCAAAGCCGCGGATGGTCGCAGGCGGATACCTGCAATAGCGGAACGCGAAGGCCGGGGTATCCCGCCAGCGGCTGAGACAGGCGGAGAGCAGAAAAAACAGCCCGGCATATGCCGGGCTGCGCGTTGAGGTGCTTGAGCCTAAGCGACCGATTTGCGGCTGTGGAGTACGCAGGGTTGTTTCGATCCGCTCGGCTCCGGGCATGTGCCCGACCTCCAGGCCAGTATCCGACCGGGTTCTCTGGATCGCCATAGGGAACAACCCTCACGGGCGAGCAGGTGCGTAGGGGTTTTCCCCTATGGTCTGCACTACACGTCCTCGCGATAATCGGCTCCCGTGGAGTAGAAGCCGCAGAGGTTGAGGATGAACCGTTCTCTAATATTTTCCGCGTGGGTGGGCCTGACAACGCTGCTCACGTCGACATTCGCAGTTGCACAGGTTGTCGTCCAGGTCGACGAGAACGTCGTCCAGGCGGAGATTTCTGTGGCAGGCTTGGAGGCGGACATGACCGTGACCTTCGATCAGGTCGTGGGCTTGAGTCCGCAATCCATCGGCATATCTGCCGGTCTGGTTGACCCGACCAACCTGAGTCTGCTGGAGCGACTTCCCGATTCCAGCATGGGCATCGCAGCGGCGTTCCCCCTGAAGATCGTTATCGAACCGCCCGAAGAACACGGCCTGTCCTTCACCGGCACCGCAACCGTCGAGATTCACACCCACGCGCTCACCTTGACGACCAACTCGCCATTCCGGCTTCTGAAAGCCCCGCTGGGCGGAGATTTCGAGGACATCACCGCGTCCCTGGCCTCGGGCAGCGTCCGGTCACGCGGCCGGGTCGGTGGTTTTTCGGAGTTCGTCATTGGGGTCGATACTCGGCTCCACGATACGGTCGCCGCTGAAAAGTTTGCCGCGCTCGCTGCGGAGCTCACGAATCCATCCATTGATCCCGCCGTTCAGGGGGAGCTGCAAACACTCCTGGATTCAGCTGAAGCCAGTTTCGCGGCGGGCGAGCACCTCGACGCCGTCGCGGCGCTTGACGATTTCATCGATCTGGTCGCCGAACATCAAGGTACGGACATCCCGAACGTTTGGCGTGCCACGCGCGATCTGGATAATGTAGCGGGCAGACTGATGGCCTCGGCTCGCACGCTGATCTTCAGTCTGCGCATGGCCAACAGCTTCCCATGATGGGAGATTCGATTGCCCGCACGCCTGATCATCCGAAATGCCTCCGGGCCGGCACGCAGCGTATATCTCGGGGACGAAGAGGATCATACCCTCGGACGTGACCCGGACTGCGAGGTCGAGATCGCGCATGCCTCCGTCTCCCGTGCTCATGCGCGCGTGCACGTCAATGGGCCGGACTGGCAGATCGAGGACCTCGGAAGCAAGAACGGCACTTTCGTAAACGGCGAGAAGCTCTCCGGTACCCGAAAGCTCCAACCCGGCTCGGTGATCCAGCTCGGCGACGTCTACTGCTCGATGAGCCGGCCGGACCGGCATACGGAGAGCATCGCCGACCAGCGGATCGACAGCTCCGTCCGCTGGCGGCGACGCCTCTCGCCGTCCCTGGGAACCGGCGGCCTGGTTCGCGAATCCGTTCAGGCCATCCTCCAGCTTTCCGGCTTCCACCGCGGCTTTGCCCTGCTCAACGCCGGGGCGGGTCAATGGCGGGTTTATTGCCGCAGCGGCATCGAATCCGGGGAGTTGGACAGCAAGGAATTTTCCGGCAGCCTGGGGTCGGTGCGGGAGTGCGTGCGGACCGGCCAGCCGGTGGTCTGCCACCATCTGGATCCCGCAACCTGGCTCGGGGGACGGCCCAGCGTGATCGAAGGCGGCATCCAGGCGCTGTTGTGCCTGCCGCTGGCCGTTGGCGATCGTCTGCTCGGCGTGATCTATGCCGATCGCACCGAACCCGGCGAGAGCATCAGCGAGCTGGACCTGAATATTCTCGAATCGCTTGCCTCG
Organism: Lysobacterales bacterium; assembly: GCA_033722075.1. GTDB lineage: Bacteria > Pseudomonadota > Gammaproteobacteria > Xanthomonadales > SZUA-38 > JAWVZU01. The sequence continues at coordinate 4,547 of JAWVZU010000008.1, read as the reverse complement.
CATGCGGCCCTTGCCCTGGCCGTATCACGGATGGAAGAGGCGATGCAGTCGCTGGCCGGAGACCTGGACGAGCAGGTTGTCTGGTCCGCTGGTCGCGAAGCGACGGAGGATGGTACGCTCTTGATCACTCCATAGTGGTCGGGACCCTCTTGAACACGTCTTCGGACCAGCCCGACAAGCCTCGGGGGTCGGACCCCGCGGCAACTCAAACAAGTCAGACGGCGGCCGAAAGGCCCGTACCCGGTGCAGTTCTGGCCGACCGCTTCGAGATCGTACGCCTCCTCGGCGTTGGCGCCATGGGCGAAGTGTTCGAGGCAATCGACCAGCATCTCGATGTCACGGTGGCGCTCAAGATCCTGCGCACCGATCTCTCCGAGAATTCGGAGGCGCTGGCGCGCTTTCGCCAGGAGCTTCTGATTGCCCGACGCGTCGGCCATCCGAACGTCATCCGCCTGCACGACATGGTTCGCGATGGATCCCGTTGGCTGTTGTGCATGGAGTACGTCGACGGCGAATCGCTGCAGCAGCGCCTGGCAAGGGAAGACAAGCTGTCCGTTGCGCAGGCCGTGGACATCTGCAAACAGATTGCCCGCGGACTGTCCGCCGCGCATGCCGCGGGCGTGGTTCATCGCGACCTGAAGCCGGCGAACATTCTGCTCGCCGGAGACCGCGCGACGATCAGCGACTTCGGCATCGCGCGTTCCCTAAGCCACGCCGGCCTGACCCGGGAGGGGTTGATTGTCGGCACCCCGGACTATCTTTCACCGGAGCAGGCCGCCGGAGAGCCGGTCGATGGCCGGAGCGATCTCTATGCGCTCGGGATCATCCTCTGCGAGATGCTGACCGGGGATCTGCCCTTCAACGCGACGACGGCGCAAGAGGCGATCGGTCAGCGCCTTTCGCGCAGCCCCACGCCGCTGGCCGGAAATGACGACGTGCCCGACTGGCTGGTCACCGTCTGTCATCGCCTGCTGCGGCGCAATGTGCGACGACGCTACCAGTCCGCAGAAGAGGTGCTCGACGATCTCGACAGGGCCGGGCGCAAACCGAAGCGCGCCTGGAACCGCTGGTGGCTGGTCGCCTTCGGCCTGCTGGTCGCAGGGGTGCCGGCGGCGACCTGGTTCCTCGCGCAGCGCGACGTCACCTCGGGCCAGGTACCGGTATCCGCAGCACCGCAGGCGTTGCCGTCACTCGCAGTCCTGCCTGCGGCCGGCATGCCGGATACGCAAGCACTCGCGGTAGCGGGCTACCTCGGCGATCGCCTCCCCGCCTGTGACGACCTGCACGTCGACAACACCGCACGCGTCGCCCCCGTGCTGGAAGTGCTGGGCTTCGACGCAGCAGCCGCCGGCAGACATCGAACTCAGGTCGCGGCGGAACTGGGCGTAGACCAATTGGCGGTGCCACGGTGGGATGCCGGCAAGCTGCAGCTGGACCTGTTTTCCAAGTCCGACGGATTCTCCGAACCGATCACCCGCACGAGCGCCGAGGGTGTCGACGCGGCAGCGCTGACCCCACAGTTGCTTGCGCCGCTGAGGGAATTCCTCGAACTGGGGGAACCCGCTTCAGATGTCAGTTGGGGGGTCGACGCCCATTTCTACCGCGGCCTGGTAATGCTGGAACAGGGCAACGCGATCGCGGCCATCGAACACTTCGAGCAAGCCACCGCGGAGCAACCCGAGTCCGCCCGCGCCTGGTGGGGTCTGGCCCGGGCCCTGGAAATCCAGGGCCGCCACGAGACGGCACAGGATGCGGTGCTGCAAGCGGGCTCGCTGGTCACCGGCGAGGATCGCTACGCGCAACTGGTACGGGTCTGGCAGGCCCTGGCGACCGGCAATTACGCCACCTCCGACCAGTTGATCGCCGACCTGGTCGAACGCTACCCGCGCGACGCGCTGGTGTTGACGGTCGCCGGGGAATACTGGGGCGATGGAGGCGACCTGACCCGGGCCAGGGAACTCCTCGAAGCGTCCGTAGAGGTCAATGCAGAGAATCCACGGGCCTGGTTCCTGCTTGCCAAGTTCTCGATTCTCATGGGGGAAAGCCAGGCGGCGCTGGACGAGTATCTGGTCCGGGCCCTCACCCTCCAGAATCGGCTGCGCAATCGCCAGGGACAGGCCGACGTCATCAACGCCCAGGGAGTTGCCTACGAGCAACTCGGCCAGCTTTCCGAGGCGGTGGATGCCTACCGCAGGGCGGCAGAGCTTCGCAATGAGATCGGCGACCTGCGCGGCGAGGCTTCTACGTTGCGCAACCTGGCCGCCATCGAGGCCATCCAGGGAAACGCCGATGCCGCAGCCGCCCATTGGGAGCAGGCTAGATCCCGCCTCGAATCGCTGAGCGATTTCGCCGGCATGGCCGATCTCTATAACGACGCCGGGGTTCTCGCGGAGGAGCGCGGTGACTATGCTGCCGCCCTCGAACACTACCGCGAATCCCTGGAGATCCGCCGACGGCTGCCCAACCAGAGGAGCATCGCGGAAAGTCTGAGCAATGTCGGCTACGTTTCCTACGAACTCGGGCAATACGCCACGGCACGAGCCTACCTGGAGCAGGCACTGGTACTCTTCACCGAGGCCGGCGATCAGGCCGGCCAGCTGCATAGCCGCCAGAACCTGGCCCTCCTGAACCTGGCCACGGGCCGGCTCGGCGAGGCTGCGGAGGCGCTCCAGGCCGTCCATGATGTCGCCGAATCACTCCAGATGAGTCAGGAGTTGTCGGTCAACCAGGTGATCGAAGCCGAGTTGGATTGGCAGCGCGGACACTATGGCGACGCACTGGATCTGGCCGACCGGGCCCGGGCAGGATTCGAGCAGCAGGCGGACTCCCGCGGTCGCGCGGAATCCCTGCTGGTCGCGAGCCGCGTCTATCTGTCGATCGGCGCCACGGCCGCCGCCGAAGAGATGCTTGCAGCGAGCCGCGAAGGTCAGCTCAATGCCGATCAGACGACGGAGGTTACCCTGCTGACGGCGCGCCTGGCGCTCGTCAACTCGGACCGGACTGCGGCACGGACAGTACTCGAGGAGGTCGAGCCATTGGGCGCCGCGAGCGCGATGGAAGCGCTGATCCTGGCCGAAGCAGCGGACGAGAACGGCAGCGAGCGCTGGCCGGACGTGGTGGCACAGGCGGAGACACTCGGCCACTGGCCGCTGACCCTGGAGGCGACCCGTATGGCAATTGTTCAACTTGTGGGCACTTCCCCGGAGGTCGCCGGCGATCTGTTCCTGCGCCGTTGGTCGGAGCTCGAAGCAACCGAATCGGACCTCCGGGAGCGCGTTTTTTATGCAACTTTGGGCAGCACCCTCTGCCCGATCGCACAGCGCGACTGCGATCAGTGGCAAGCCGATGCCGAAACGGCCCTGGCCGAGTCACTTTCGCACGTTCCACCGAACCATCGAGACAGTTTCCGACAGTTGGTGAAGCCATGACCGACGTTTCGAGCGAAGCCCTGCAGCAAGCCCTGGACCAGATCCGCGCCGATCACCAGGCGATCCTCCACCGGATTCGCCAGGAACAGCGCAACGCCAAGGCCATCGCCAGGCACGCGTGGCATATCCAGGAGGAGGAACGCGGTCGCTTCGCGCGTGAACTCCACGACGGACTGGGCCAGAGTCTGACTGCCCTGAAGAATGAACTGACCCGCCTGGCGGATGCCGAGGAATCCGTCGACTGGCGCGAGCGGGTCCGGGCGGCTGTCGACCTCTGCGCGGAGTGCCTGGAGGACACCCGTTTCATATCGCGCATGCTGCGCCCCGCGCTGCTCGACGACCTCGGCCTGGAGTCCGCCTTGCGCCAGCTGTGCCGCACCATAGAGCGGGAGGGGCTGGAAACGGAGCTGATCGGCCTCGATCAGACGCTGGATCTTGGCGAAGAGCTGGGCACGCTGGTGTTCCGCCTGATCCAGGAGGCCGCGACGAATACGGTGAAGCACGCTGAGGCCACAACCTTCATCGTCCGCTTCATCGCAGAACCGGATCGACTGATCCTGTTGATCATGGACGACGGACGCGGCTTCGAAACGGCCTCCTCTGACCTGGTAGAAAAGGGATTCGGGCTGCAGGCCATGTCCGAGCGAGTTCGACTGTTCGGCGGTAGAATCGATATCGAGAGTAGCCCGGGAGAAGGAACGCGCGTTCGCGCCTCGATCCCGACGGCCAGTGACCGCGAGGATCAGCAATGACGCCAATCAAGGTAATGGTCGCCGACGACCACCGGATGGTGCGCGAAGGGCTCGTCTCCATCCTGGAGTCTCTTCCCGGAGCGAATGTGGTGGCACAGGCCTCGGACGGAATCGAAGCCGTGGAAATGGCCAGGGAAAAGCGACCCGACGTGCTCGTCGTGGACATTGCCATGCCCCGCCTGAACGGACTGGAGGTGGTCCGCCGGGTGAAGGAAGACAACCCGGAAATGGGTGTCCTGGTGCTGACCATGCACGAGGAGGAGGAGTACGTGGTGCACCTGGTCAAGGCCGGCGCCGACGGGTTTCTCCTCAAGGACAGTGCCGGCGACGAACTGCTCGCCGCGGTGAAGAGCATTCACGCGGGCCG
>JAWVZU010000007.1:0-33333 GCA_033722075.1 Lysobacterales bacterium | reverse complement strand
TGTCGGCGACATCCTCGGCGCCCGCGGCAAACTGTTCAAGACCAACAAGGGTGAACTGTCCGTCTGGGTGGACGAACTGCACCTGCTGACCAAGTCGCTGCGTCCGTTGCCTGAGAAATTCCACGGTCTGACCGACCAGGAGCTGCGTTACCGGCAGCGCTACGTCGACCTGATCATGAACGAGGCGTCCCGCCGCGTATTCCGGCTGCGGGCTCAGGTGGTGAGTTTCATTCGGAATTTTCTCGAAGCCCGGGACTTTCTCGAGGTCGAGACCCCGATGATGCACCACATCCCCGGTGGCGCGACGGCCCGGCCGTTCACCACCCATCACAACGCACTCGACCTGGACCTGTACCTGCGCGTGGCGCCCGAGCTGTTCCTGAAGCGTCTCGTCGTCGGCGGATTCGACCGCGTCTACGAGATCAACCGGAACTTCCGCAACGAGGGCGTCTCGACCAGGCACAATCCGGAGTTCACGATGCTCGAGTTCTACTGGGCTTATGCGGATTACCATGATCTGCTCGACCTGACCGAGACCATGCTGCGCGAGATGGCGACGGCCGTGCTGGGGAGCACGGTCATCGAATATCAGGGAGAAAAGATCGACTTCGGACCGGCCTTTCCCCGCCTGACCCTCGAGCAGGCCGTGCTGGATGCCAATCCGGACCTTTCCCGGGACTCGATCCGCGATGCCTCTCAGCTCCGAGCCTACGCCAAGGAACTGGAGATTCCGGTAGACGAATCCTGGGGCTTCGGGAAGCTGCAGCTGGAGATCTACGAGAAGACCGTCGAGTCGACGCTGATCCAGCCGACCTTCGTGACCGCCTATCCGACCGAGGTCTCACCGCTTGCCCGCCGCAACGACGACGACCCGGACGTGACCGACCGGTTCGAACTGATCATTGCCGGGCGGGAAATCGCCAACGGATTTTCCGAACTCAACGATCCCGAGGATCAGGCGGAGCGGTTCCGGCAGCAGGCGGCGGACAAGGAAGCCGGGGACCTGGAGGCCATGGCCTTCGATGCGGACTATGTCCGGGCGCTCGAATACGGGCTGCCCCCGACCGCGGGCGAGGGCGTCGGAATCGATCGGCTGGTCATGCTGCTCACCGATTCGGCATCCATCCGGGATGTCCTGCTGTTCCCCTACCTGCGGCCTGAATGAGTCGAGGGTCGACCGAGCGGATCATCATCCATGTGGACATGGATGCCTTCTACGCATCGGTCGAGCAACGAGATTGCCCTGAATTGCGAGGCCGGCCGGTGGTGGTCGGCGGTGTCGGTGCCCGCGGGGTGGTCGCCGCAGCAAGCTACGAGGCGCGGCGGTTCGGCATCCACTCGGCCATGCCAGCACGCCGCGCCAGGGAACTCTGTCCCGATGCCGTATTCCTGCGGCCCCGGATGAGTGACTACCAGGCGGAATCCCGGCGCGTATTCGAGGTTTTCCACCGGTACACGCCGCTGGTCGAGGCGCTTTCCCTGGACGAGGCCTTCCTGGACGTCACCGGAAGCCGAAGACTGTTTGGTGACCGCGAGACCATCGGGCGCGGCATCAAGGCGGCCATCCTCGCCGAGACCGGGCTGGTGGCATCCGTTGGCATTGCCCCCAACAAGTTCGTCGCCAAACTGGCTTCAGACCAGGACAAGCCGGATGGGCTTTGTGTGGTAGTACCCGAAGCGGTGGCTTCCTTCGTCGGGGCACTGCCAGTGGAGCGCATGTGGGGCATCGGTCGCAAGGCGGCACCGCGGATCGCCGAGCTGGGGGTCCGGACCATCGGCGACCTGGGTCGCTGTCCCATCGATCGGCTTGCCCGGGTCGTCGGCCGCGTACGCGCCGAGCATTTCCATCGCCTGGCTGCGGGACTGGACGATCGGCCGGTCGTGGCGGGGCGCGAAGACAAGTCGATCAGCAACGAACTGACCTTCGATGAAGACCTGACCACGCTGGCCGAGTGCCGCAAGGTCCTGCTGGGGCTGTCCCAGCAGGTCGGGCGACGCCTTCGCGCAAAGGCGCTGCGGGGGCGAACGGCCCAGGTCAAGATCCGCAGCCGTGATTTCCAGACCTGGACCCGCAGCCGGAGCAGTGAGGTGGGCCTCGACGGAGACCAGGAGCTGACCCGCGTCGCCTATGCGCTGATGGAAAGCTGGTGGGAGGAGTTCGGGCCGACCGCGATCCGCCTGCTGGGTTTCGGGGTGAGCCAGCTCCAGCCGGCCGGACAGGGCGACCTGTTTGCCAATAGCGGGCACGAGGTCGACAAGGTCCGCGATCAGATCGAAGCAAAGTACGGCCTCGGTGCCGTGAAACCCGCACGCCTCCTCGACCCCGACCCTAACGACTAGCTAAAGCTAGAGCGGGTAACCATGAAGACATGAAGCCGAATAAAGGCATGAAGAAAAGCGGATAGGGGGCGGCGATCGCCGCCATAGAGCACTAAGGCAGCAGACGTCTGGCCCAGCTGTTGCGCCGAATAGCAAGAAATCGTAGGCGCGATCCCCTGGTCGCGAAAAATGAGCTCTGGACCGGCGTCGCCATATTCAGTGTTGCGCCCCGACCCCCGGCTCGAAGGCCGCGACACGGTCCCTCTATGCACTTCAAGGCTTCAGTCAGCCTTCATGCCTTCATGGTTACCGCTCTAGATCCGCGTCCGCGGCAGGGCGGGAGCCGAGGAAGACGATCAGGCCCGACAGGAGGAAAGGAACGGCCCGCTCGGCAATGTCGCCCGGCGTGTTGGGCAGCGAGTAGAGGACCGCGGTGAGCCCGAAACCGACGATCATCGCCGCCATTACGGCGCCCGGGACGACGTGCCGGTCGAGCACGCGCGCCATGACCACCGGACCGAGGGCCGAGCCAAGCCCGTTCCAGGCAAACAGCACCCGGGCGAAGATGGTCGCCGGCAGCAGAATGGCGATCAGGACCGCGGCGACACAGACGAGGCTCATCGTGATTCGGGAAATGGTCAGTGCATGGGCCGGGAAACGCCGCGCAAGCCCAAGGTCATGGGCGATACAGGAAGCCGCCACCAGGAGCTGGCTGTCTGCGGTTGACATGATCGCCGACAGGACCGCCGCGGTGATGATGCCCCCGATGACAACCGGAAAGAGCTGATTGGTCAGCCCGAAGAATACGGTCTCTCCATTGCCTGCGTCAGGCATGAGCACGTGCCCGCATAGCCCGAGCAACAACATGCCAGCCAGCACCACGACGAACCAGCTTATCGCCATCATCCGCGCCTGCCTCAGTGCGGTTTCGTCGCGCAGGGCCATGAACCGGTTCAGCAGTTGCGGTTGGCCGAAGGTGCCCAGGCCGACCAGCATCAACCCGACTGCGAAGCCGATCGCGAGCAGTCCCGCATTCCCCGCGGTCCAGCTCAACTGGTCGGCGCTACTGACCGACCGCAGGCCTTCGAGCAGCTGACCGGGTCCACCGACCGCAGCAAGGGCGGCAACCGGCAGCACAACCGCCGCACCCGCCATCAGCAGGCCCTGTAGTGCGTCGGTGACGCTCACGGCCCAGAAGCCGCCCAGCAGCGTGTATACCAAGACCACGATGCCGCCGACCACGATGGCCTCGTTGCGGCTGATGTCGAAGTTGGCGATGAAGGTGTTTCCCGCCCCCTGGAACTGGGCGGCGACATAAAACAGGAAGCAGAACAGGACGATGGCGGAAGCGATCGCCACGATGGCCGCGCGTGATGTGCCCTGGGTGCCCTGGGCCAGAACGTCGGTCAGGGTGATCTGGTCGTGCTCTGCCGAACTGATGCGCATGCGCGGCGCCAGCCAGAACCAGGCCACGATATGGCAGGTAACGATGCCGGGCAGCAGCCAGAGCGCACCGAGCCCCAGACTGTAGGCTGCACCGCTGACGCCGAGGAGAGTCCATGCAGACGAGGAGCTCGCCGCATAGCTGATCGCGGCAACCACCGGGCCGAGGCGACGCCCGGCGAGAAAGTAATCAGAGTTGTCGTGGGTCCTTCGCTGGGCCCACAGGCCGATCCCGATCAGCAGCAGTTTGTAACCGACCAGGGTGGTCAGGATGATCGTTTCACGACTCATTGGTGCCGGTGACCCCTTTGGGTATACTTCGGTGCATGCTAATGGAGAAGAAACCCGGGGAACGCTATCAGCGGATGCCGCTGGATGCGGAGGTCATCCTGCTCAAGCGCGGACGCAGCTGGGATACCCAGGGGATCGACATCTCGGCCACGGGGCTGTTGGTCGTCCGCCCGGAGAACTGGGAAGACCCGGAAGACGACCATGAATTCAACATCGAGCTGATTCAGGCCGATGGAGACACGATCGCGCTGGCGGGCCGGGTGGTTCGCGTGGATGACATGGGTGTCGCGCTGATCTTCACCCGGATCCCCCCCGAGAGCGAGGCTCCCTTGTGGCGCATGCTCGGGGCGTTCGCCGACGCCACCGAACTGCTGCGTGGTGGCGCGCCGGCCTGAGGCCCTTCCGGATTCAACCACTTCAGTTCGAGCGCAGTTCCCGTCGCAGGATCTTTCCGACGTTGGTCTTGGGCAGTTCGTCGTAGAACTCGATGATCTTGGGGACCTTGTAGCCGGTGAGGTGCTCCTTGCAGTAGGCCTTCAGTTCTTCCTTCTCAAGGTCGGCTTCCTTCTTCACTACACAGATCTTGACCACTTCCCCGGAGCGATCGTCGGGCTCACCGACGGCGGCAACCTCGAGGACCTTGGGGTGCTGGGCAACGACGTCTTCGATCTCGTTGGGATAAACATTGAAGCCCGAAACCAGGATCATGTCCTTCTTGCGATCGACGATCTTGAAGAAGCCGTCTTCGGTCATGACCGCCATATCCCCGGTGCGCAGGTAACCGTCTTCGGTCATGACTTTTTCCGTTTCCTCGGGCCGCTGCCAGTAGCCCTGCATCACCTGAGGACCCTTGATGCACAATTCACCGGCCTCGCCCTGGGTAACCGGGTCGCCGTTCTCGTCCTTGATCTCACAAATAGTCGACGAGATGGGCAGGCCGATGCAGCCGTTGTATTCCTCGAGATCCATGGGGTTGATGCAGGCAGCCGGTGAGGTCTCCGTGAGACCATAGGCTTCCACCAGCGTGACACCGGTCACTTCCTTCCAGCGCTCGGCGACCGCTCGCTGCACGGCCATTCCGCCACCCAGGGTCAGCTTGAGACGGGAAAAGTCCAGGTCCGCGAAGCCGGGGGTGTTGAGCAGTCCGTTGAACAGGGTGTTGACACCGGTGATTGCGGTAAACGGGATCGAGTCCAGTTCCTTGACGAAGCCATCCATGTCCCGCGGATTCGTGATCAGGCAGTTGAGCCCGCCGAATTTCACGAACACCAGGCAGTTCGCCGTAAGAGCGAAGATATGATAGAGGGGCAGGGCGGTGATGATGACTTCCTCCCCTTCCTCAACCGCTGCCCCCATCCACGCGGAGGCCTGTTGCATGTTCGCCACGATGTTCCCGTGCGAGAGCATTGCACCCTTTGCCACCCCGGTGGTGCCGCCGGTGTACTGCAGAAACGCCAGGTCATCGAGCTCCAGCGCCACTTTGCTGTGCGGCCGGTTCTGTCCCCGCGACAGCGCGTCGTTGAACGAGACGGTGTTCGGCAGATCATAGTCGGGAACCATCTTCTTGATCTTGCGGACCACGAAGTTGGTGATGAGGCCTTTCGGGAAACCGAGCATGTCCCCGGTACCGGTGACGATCGACGTCTCAACGTCCGTCTTGTCGATTACCTTGGCCAGCGTATGGGCAAAATTCTCCAGTACGACGATGGCCTTCGCACCCGAGTCCGACAGCTGGTGCTCAAGTTCGCGCGCCGTGTACATCGGATTGGTGTTGACCACCGTCAACCCGGCGCGAAGCGCGCCGAAGACCACGACGGGATACTGGAGAATGTTGGGCATCATCACCGCCAGGCGGTCACCCTTCTCCAGCTTCAGGTCATTCTGGAGGAAGCCTGCGAAGTGCTTGGAGAGCTCGTCGATCTCACCGTACGTCAGCACTTTGCCCATGTTCTTGAACGCGGGCCGACGAGAGAACTTCTCGACGGTCTGATCCAGCACATCGACCACTGATTTGTAGGGATCGGTCTGGATTTCGGCCGGGACGCCGGCAGGGTACTGGGACAACCAGGGCTTCGCTTCCGTCATGGGAGATTCCGTTCGTATGGGTCGTCTGAATTGGATTATACACCGCACGCGGCAGGCAATGTTGGACTATGAACCTGCCATGCCGGATACTCATGGCCCTGGTTTGTGACACGTAGGTCTGACGATGTGGAAAAAGGACGAAACCCCGAAACAACCGCCAGCCGATTTCAGTTCGCGCGACGACGATAAACCATCAACCCCGAAAGAGTCGAAGTCCGGTCATTCCCTGATCGGAAAGACCCTGGTCGTCGAAGGCAGTATCAAAGGTGACCAGGAACTTCTCGTAGAGGGCCGTGTCAAGGGGGATATCACGCTGCCGCAGAATACGGTGACCGTCGGAAAGGACGGTAAGGTCGAGGCAACGATCGCGGCCAAGGTGATCATCGTCGAGGGCAGCGTGGAAGGTGATCTGAAGGGCGGTGAGCAAGTCGAGATTCGACGTTCCGGAAACGTTCTCGGCAATATCATCGGTCCGCGTGTGGGCCTGGAAGACGGGGCCCAGTTCAAGGGCAACATCGACATGAGTCCGAAAGGGCGGGCGCAGAGCGCGCCGGAACCGGCCAGACCGTCGACGCCCGAACCGTCCAAGCCATCCGGTCCCACTGATCAGGGAAGCGCCGACCAAGGCAAGAATGAGCAAGCTGCTGGGAAAACTGCTGACCCGAAGCTTCCCGGGTAAACGGGAAGAGCCATCCGGGCCTGCGATCATCGAGGGCCCGATCGTCTCAGACGGCAGCTACGAGTCGCTGGCCTTCAACCTCTGGAACGAAGAAATTCAGCGCCGCAATGCGGTCAAGGTCCTGGACCTCGGCCGCGTGCGCGCAGCCAATCTGAATTTTTTCATGGATCGGGGCGTCGATCTTGGGATCGTCAACCTCATTCCCGAGGAGGGAATCGACCAGCTGGAACGGTTCTCCACCAGCGGGCCTTACCAGGGGGCGCTGCTGTGGGATTTGCCCAACTATTTCGGGACCGACGATCTGAAGTCCATGGGCCAGTGGCTGGCAGACCAGTTGACGACCAATGCCCCGGTCTTCCTGACCCTGGCGACGAAGACACCTTTCCGTGAGCTTCCCGCGAGCTACGAGATTCTCGGCGAGGATACGTTGCGCATCGAGTCCGATCATGCCTATCTCGCCCGGACCGAACTGTGCTCGGGAACGCGCCTGGGGAAGCTCTGGCCCCAGTTCGAGAACGTCCGTTCGTTCCTTTTGCGGAACGGGATGCAGGAGTTCCTGTTTCGCCGGACGTGATAGACTCTCGCCGGTATCGGAACGGCGTCAGACCTTGAGGGAGAGGGACAGCCTATGGGTGAGCTAGACGTTCGCCAATCCAGCGATGAGGAGCGGCTTCGTGTCTTCATGAAAGCCCTGCTCATCGACGTGCGCGCGCTGGAACGTCTGCTCGAACTTGGGCGCTTCGAATCCGACGTTCGCCGAATCGGTGCCGAGCAGGAGTTCTTTCTGGTCGACAAGGCCCGCAAGCCGGCCTGCCGTGCAGAAGAGATCATCAACGCAATCGACGACCCGCGCTTCACCTACGAGCTTGCGAAGTACAACCTGGAAGCGAACCTCTCGCCGCAGGTGCTTGGAGGAGACTGCCTGCACAAGCTCGAAAGGGAAGCTGTAGAGATCGTCAAGAAGGCCCGGGCCGTGGCCGGAACGGTGGGCACGGACGTGGTACTGACCGGGATTCTTCCGACCCTCTCCAGCAGCAGCCTCACCCTGGACAACATGGTGCCGCGTCCCCGTTATCGGGCCCTGAACGACGCCATCGTCAAGCTTCGTGGAGACGCCGAGTTCAAGATGTCCATCAAGGGCATCGACCACATGGACATGGTTCATGACAACGTCATGCTGGAATCCTGCAATGCGAGTTTCCAGGTTCATTTCCAGGTGGCGCCGGAGGAATTCGCCCCCCTGTACAACATCGCCCAGGCCGTTACCGGTCCGGTGATGGCGGCGGCGGTCAATTCGCCACTGCTTCTCGGTAAGCGTCTGTGGCACGAAACGCGCATTGCCGTGTTCGAACACTCCGTCGATGCGCGCTCGGAGCTGCATCGCTCCCGGGGGCTGCAGCCGCGGGTACATTTCGGCGACCACTGGATCGAGGAGTCGGTGCTCGAGATCTTCCGTGAGGACATTGCCCGGTTCAGGGTTGTCCTGACAGCCAAGTCCGACGAGGACCCGATGGCCGAGATCGAAGCGGGCAGGGCGCCTCAGCTCCATGCGTTGCGGCTTCACAACGGGACGGTCTACCGCTGGAACCGGGCCTGCTACGGAATCACCGACGGGAAACCCCACCTGCGCATCGAACACCGAATTCTGCCCTCCGGGCCGACCGTTCTGGACGAGGTGGCCAACGCGGCGTTCTTCTTCGGGCTGATGTCCGAGCTGGCGGAGGAGGTCGGCGATGTCCGCAAGCGCATGAGCTTTGAGCATGCGAAATCCAATTTCTTTGCTGCCGCCCGGGACGGTCTGCGTTCCCAGTTCACCTGGCTGGACGGCGAAGACATCACCGCCGGGAAGTTGATCCTGGATCGGCTGTTGCCGGCGGCGCGCAGCGGGCTCCAGCGCGTGGGCATTCGCAAGCAGGATATCGACCGGTACCTCGGGGTGATCGAAGAGCGCGTCGCGTCGCAGAAGACGGGTGCCCGCTGGATGCTGGATTCCCTGGCCTCCATGGGCTCGAACAAGACCATGGACGAGCGTCTGCGCAATCTGACGTCGGCCATCGTCAAGCAGCAGACCCTCGATGAGCCGGTCCACAAATGGCCGCTGGCGGAGTTCTGCCAGACCCAGGACTGGCGGGACAGCTACCGGACCGTGGAACAGTTCATGACGACGGACCTGTTCACCGTCCGGCCCGACGACCTGGTGGACTTCGCGGCCAGCCTGATGGACTGGAAACACGTGCGGCACGTGCCCGTGGAGGACGATACCGGCAAGCTGGTGGGGCTCGTGTCGCACCGGGCATTGCTGCGCATCGTCGCGCGCGGCGAGCAGGAGGACGAACCGGTCGCCGTGCGCAATATCATGAACCCGAACCCGGCCACGATTTCTCCCGATCGGCGGACCGTCGATGCGATTCGCCTGATGCGCGAGCTCAAGGTCGCCTGCCTCCCGGTCGTCAAGGATCAGAAGCTGATCGGGGTCGTGACCGAAGCCGACCTGATCGGTGTCGCCGGCAAGCTGCTGGAGGATTTCCTAGAGCAGCCATGAGGGCCGCGCAGGTACTCATTCTGTTGACCGTTTGCGCCGGCCTGGTTTCCTGTAGCGACGATCGCAGCCCGGAAGCCCAGTTGCGCGACACGATCGATGCCATGGAACTGGCGGCCGAGGAAGGGCGGCGGAGTGACTTCATGGACCATGTGGCACCCGACTTTTCCGGCCAACGCGGTCGCCTGAACCACCAGGAACTGGCGGATCTGCTGCGGGTGCAGATTCTGGTTCACAGCCGGGTCCATGCGGTCGTCTCCAATCTCGAAGTCGAGCTGGTGGGAAGTCGTGCCCGGGCATCCATGCACGCACTGCTGACCGGTGGGCCCAAGGCCTGGCTTCCCGATGCGGGCCGCGTGTTCAAGATCGAAACGGGCTGGAAACTCGACGAGGAGGGCGACTGGATCCTCATCAGCGCCGACTGGGAACCCGTGCTTTGACCCGCTATTACGCTGCGGCATGCCAGACCGATTTCCCGGCGCCGACTCACCGGAAGGAGATCGGTGAGCGGGTCCGTCGGATGTGCCAGATCATGCGTGACACGGTCGTCGGTTACGAGCCGTTTTTCGACGTCCGCCTGCTGGTCTTTCCGGAATTCGCTCATGCGGTTCCGATTCATGATGATCCGGCCCTGCTCCTGAAGCATCTGGCCGTCGAATTGCCGAATGAACACACGGAAGCGTATCGGCAGGTCTGCCAGGAACTCGGCTGCTATCTCCAGAGCGGGACTTTCCTGGAGTCCGACCCCGACTATCCCGGGCTGGTGTTCAACACGACAATGCTGATTGGACCGGACGGCATTCTGAGCAGGTACCGCAAGGTCAATCCCTGGATCCCCTGGGAGGTGCATGCGAGCCCGCATGACATCGAGGATTATTCCGAGCCGGTCTTCCCGGTGGTGGAAACGGAACTCGGGCGGATCGGTACGGCGATCTGCTATGACTGGCTGTTCCCGGAAGTCCTCCGCCAGCTGGCCTTCAACGGCGCGGAAATCCTGGTCCGCGTGTCGGCCTACATGGACCCCTGGGGCGCGACACCACCCATGGATTGGTGGACGCTGTTCAATCGTGCCCGTGCTGCGGAAAACACGGCCTATGTCGTGGCCGCAAACCAGGGCGCGGAGATGAGAAATTACCCGCCTTTCAGCTGGCCCGGCGGCAGCATGGTGGTGGATTTCGACGGCCGGGTCCTGGCCCAGGCCGATCCCGGACCCGGGGAGAAGGTCGTCGTCGCGCCGATCGACCTGGCGGCCCTGCGCGACGCTCGGGAACGACGCCGGGGGCACGACATGCGGGCCCATCTCCGCAGCGAGGCCTACGACTATCTCAATCCGCCCCGGCTGGCCCGCGGCGGCAACAGCATGGACATCGATGCCGCAAACCAGCGTATCAACGACAGCAAGAAACGGACTTCCTGAGCGACCCCGGATCGCTGCGATCCTGGCCGCGCTATCGGGGCTGCTCCTGGGTGCGTGCGAGCGCTCCGATGAAGCCTCGGAACCGGCGCCCGATCCGCAGGTCCTGACTCAGGCGATCGTCGAACTCAACAACCGCGGTGTCGGGCAGATGGGTTACTTCGACTATTCCGGCGCCCGGGAGACCTTCGAGGTCGTGGTCGAGGGCGCTCCCGATTGGATCGGTGCCCGTCTCAACCTGGCGATCGCGACCCTCAACCGGCAGGAACCCGGCGACGAGCTTCTGGCCCTCGAACTGATCAATCAGGTGCTGGCCGAGGCGCCCGAAAACCTGCGGGCCCACTATCTGGCCGGAATCCTGCGCTTCAACCAGGGCGAAACCGACGCCGCCCTGGAGCATTTCGAGACCGTGTTCCGCGGGGATCCCGATGATGCCTATGCGGCTTATTTCGTGGGCCAATGCCGGCTCCAGCTGGGCGAGCCCGGAGCGGCCTACGAGGCACTCAGCACCGCGATCCGCCTCGACCCCTATCTGCGGAGTGCGCACTATGGTGCTTTCCTGGCGGCACAGCGCCTTGGGCTGGGCGAGGAGGCCAGGTCCCACCTCGCGGACTACCAGGCGCTAGAGGTCGATCCGCGCAGCCGGATGGCCGAGATCAAGTACACGCGGATGGGCAGCAAGGCCGAGGCAATTCCGTTCCGGGAACCGGAGCCGCCGCCGTCGGCGGCTTTTCCGGCCGGTTCCTTTCCGGACGAGATCCGATCGCTTACATCCGAAGTCAGCGGCGCTTTTGCAGCGCCCTATATCGACCCGGATGGCCATCGCTGGCTGGCGGTATTCGGGCCGGAGGCTCCCCTGCAGGTGCTCGACCTGGACACCGGCCGGCCGCTCGACCTGCCGTTCAATGGTCAACTGGTGCGGTCCCTTGCCTGGGGCGACTACGACAACGATGGTCGGGTGGATCTGTACCTGGGACGGGCCGGCACCAATACGCTATGGCGGCAAGGCGAGGGCGGGTGGCTGGATGTGACCGAGGCCACCCTGACCGGCGGTGAGGACGGGCTCGCTTCCGTAGACGTCCTTTTCCTCGATGCCGACCATGATGGGGACCTGGACCTGTTCGTGGTCAATGCCGGCGGCCCTGACGAGCTGTTCAACAACAACGGCGACGGGACTTTTCGAGGTCTGGCTGCAGACCATGGCCTGGCCGGCGACGGCTCGGGCGGCGAAGTCCTGGCTCTGGATCTCGACAGCGACCGCGATCTCGACCTGGTCGTCACCCGCCCCGGGGATCACCCGGCGGTCTACCTCAATGATCGACTCTGGCAGTACCAGCGGATCGCCGGCCCGGCGATCAGCGGGACCGCCGCGATCGGGACCGACCTGGATGCGGACGGGGCGCCGGAGGTCTGTGGCCTGGAGCCCGGCCAGCTGATCTGTTCTCGCTATGCATCGGGGGCCTGGTCAGTTCTGCTGCAGCTTCCCATCGAGGGAAGCCCGACCCGGTTGGGGCTGATTGACGCGGACGCCGATGGGCGGTGGGAGTTTCTCGTTGGCGGCCCCGCGGGGTGGGAAATCCTGACTCGCGACGGAGAGCGGCTTGCCTCCGGCACGGAGAGCCTGCTTGGCCTTGCCCATCCGGATCCCGGCGCCGGGCCCGCCCTGATCCTGCAGCACGCGGGTGGAATCGGGATGCTGGGCCCGCAGGAAGGCCCCTACCTTACCTTGACCTTCCGTGGGCAGAAGGACCCCGGGGCGTCGATGCGCTCGAACCTGAGCGGTCTGGGGACCCGCTATGTCGTTCGCGCGGGTTCGACCTGGACTGCCGGTTGGGCGCTGCCGCAATTGTCCGGTCCCGCCGCCGGTCTGCAGCCCGTGGCCATTGGCCTGGGCACCGAGGGTGTTGCCCAGTACGTGGCGATCGACTGGTCGGATGGCGTGTTCCAGACCGAGCTCGACCTGGTCGCCGGGCGGCACTATGGGCTGACCGAGACACAACGTCAGCTCGCCAGCTGTCCGGTCCTGTTCGGGTGGGACGGCAACCAGTTCTCCTTTCTCTCCGACGTGCTGGGTGTCGGTGGCATCGGGTTTGCGATCGGCCCCGGGGAATACGCCGAACCACGACCCTGGGAGCACTTCCGAATCGATGCCGACCGGCTCATGCCGCGAGATGGTCGTTTGACTCTCAGGCTGACCGAGCCCATGGAAGAGATCGCTTACGTCGACCGCGCCACCCTGGAGGCAATCGAATATCCGGCCGGGCTGGTCGCGCGCCTCGATGAACGGATGGCGACCGACGGCCGGGCGCCCTCGGGCGAACTGTTGTTGTTCGATGGGCTGATCCGGCCGGTTTCAGCCCGCGATCGCCAGGGACAGGGCATCCTCGAATCGTTGGCGGCCCTGGACCAGAAGGCCGCTCCCCCCGGCCCCGTGGATCCCCGGTTTCTGGGCATGCTCGCTGAAGCAAACCACCTCACCCTGGAGTTCGACGTGGATCTGAGCCGGCTGAAGCGGCCGGTCCTGGTCATGGATGGGTGGGTGGAATACGGCTACTCGCAGACGAGCTTTGCTGCCTGGCAGGCCGGGCGTCGTTACGAGCCGCCGACCCTCGAGGCGCGGGGCGCGAATGGCGAATGGGTGACGGTTGCACCCTCCTTCGGTTATCCGGCGGGCATGCCGCGGGAAGCGGCCTATGTTCTGCCGGCGCTCCCGAGCGGCACGCGGGCCCTCCGGCTGACCACGAACATGGAGATCTACTTTGACCAGTTGGCCATTGGCGATGCGCTGGAGGATGTGACGGTCTCTCGCCAGGAGCTCCCCCTGGCGGCTGCACAGGTCGAGCGGATCGGCTTTCCAAAACGTACGGACGGCCCGCAGAAGCAGCCCCACTATGATTATTCGGATCGGCAGCCCTTCTGGGACGTACGCTACCAGCGGGGTTTCTACACGGCCCTGGGGCCGGCGACCGAGCTCGTCGCCACGGCGGACAACGGGCTCGCCGTCATCGGACCCGGCGACGCCCTGGAACTGGCCTTCGACGCGGGCCCATTGCCGCCACGAGCGCATGACCGGGCGCGCTCGCTGGTCCTGCGACTGGATGGTTGGGCAAAGGACATGGACCTCTATACCCGAAACGGCGAAACCGTCGAGCCGCTTCCCGTTCAGGAGCAGAGGAATTCCTCCGGCGCCGAGTTGCATGCCCGGTATAACACCCGATTTCAGTCGGGCCGGTGAGCGGCCGGCGTCTTATCGGTTAAAATTGAACCCACGCAAGGCGCCCCCGATTGCCGTGACCCAAGTACCAGTCGATACCGCCGAACTGAGCGCGTTGGCGACCCATTTCCGGGTGGATCGGCTGACTGTGCTCAACCAGGGGGGGTGGGGCAACGGAGATGTGTTCCTGGGCGAGCGGGGTGATCAGAAAGTGGTCATCAAGACCTACCGCCGCAAGCCGCGCCTGATGCGCTGGATCGGGCGCTATCTGCTGTCCCGGGAAGGCCGCGCGTACCGGGTCCTGGCAGGCATCGAGGGCGTTCCGGAGTTGTTGTCCTGTCCGGACCGCAGCTCGCTCGCACTGCAGTACGTTCCCGGCGAGAAGATCAACAACAAGGCGCTTGCCGAACATGGGCACCAGATCCTCTCATCACTTCGGGCGCTCGTTGAAACAATGCACAGCCGGGGTGTCTATCACATGGATCTGCGCAACCAGGGCAACATCCTGGTGGATCGAAGCCACCGGGCGACGATTCTGGACTTCGCCTCCGCGGTGATCATCCGGCGGCGTGGCCGTCTCTCTCGAGCCATTGCCCGGCTGTGCCGTCGCTTCGATCTCTATGGTCTGTCGAAATGGGAAGCCCGCTGCCGCGTATCAGCCTGAGCGGCGGGTCCGCAGACTGCGATAGCTCCAGCCCAGGGCGAGGACAGCGCTGAACGCCAGAAAACCGACCGCGGTGGCGACCAGCAAGGGCCAGATGGCCCCCGGCGGGGCCTGCGCAAGGGCCACGGTAACCGGCGGCGTGGCCAGCCAGGCAGCAACGGCGAACCCGATCACGGCGAAATCGAAGACCTGCCAGCCGGCTCGGGGTGCACCGGCGCGTAGCGCCAGATACACCCAGGCCAGGACCGCATGCACCGGCAGGAGCAGGACCTGGTAGAGCAGTTCGCTCACTGTTCGATGAGTGCGACCTTGCGGAGGACGACGTTTTCCAGCGGCACGTCGCCGGCGTTCAGCGCTTCCGAGTAGTCCGTCGGGACGGCGCCTAGGGCCTCGATGATCTCCCAGCCCTCGATGACCCGCCCGAACACCGTGTAACCCCAGTTTCGGCGACTGGGATCCAGCGAATCGTTATCGGCCAGGTTGAAGAAGAACTGGGAGGTCGCGCTGTGCGGGTCGTCGTAGCGTGCCATGGCCACGGTGCGAATCTCATTGCGCAGACCGTTGCCGGATTCGTTGATGATCGGGGGGCGGGTTTCGATCGGCTTCCAGCCGGGCAGATAGCCGCCGCCCTGGACGACGAAAGCATCGATGACGCGGTGAAAGAGGGTCCCGTTGTAACGACCGGACTCGACGTAGGCGAGGAAGTTGTTGACCGTGACCGGGGCACGACGGCGGTCGAGTTCGACGACCACGCGCCCGAGGCTGGTTTCCATCTCGACCTGGGGAAACAGGACGTCCGGATAAACCGGATCATCCACGGTACAGGTGAAAGGCTCCGCCCCGGCCTGTGCCGCGCCGACGGCCATGATCGTGATCGCAAGGTAGCGCAGTATTCTCATGAGCGTGGGTTTCCTGATGGCTGTTGTGGGTTGAATCTTTTCCATGACTTGGGATGATACGCGTTTTGACTCGTCGAATGCCGCCATGAAATCACCTCAGATCCCGGAACGATGCCTGATGGGCCCGGGCCCGTCGGACCTCTACCCGGAAGTCATGACCGCGCTTGGCCTGCCGGGCGTCGGTCACCTGGACCCGGTTTTCATCGAGCTGATGGACTCCATCAAGGCCGCCCAGCGTGCCGCCTTCCAGACCGAGTCCGCCCATTCCTTCACCATCTCGGCACCGGCGTCGGCAGCCATGGAGGCCGCCATCGCGAATCTCGTCGAACCCGGTGACGAAGTGCTGGTCTGCATCAATGGCGTGTTCGGCGGGCGGATGGCGGAAATGGCCCGGCGGCACGGCGCGAAGGTCCACAAGCTCGGTTTCGACTGGGGCCAACCGGTGGCCCCCGAGAAGGTCGAGGACATGCTCAGGCAGCACCCGTCTACCAACCTGGTGGCCTTTGTCCATGCGGAGACCTCCACCGGTGTCCGTAGCGACGCCGAGGCGATTTCAGCCGTGGCCCGGGAGCACGATTGTCTGACCCTGATGGACACGGTGACCGGACTTGGCGGGATCCCGGTGGCCATGGACGAATGGGAACTGGATGTCGTCTTCTCCGGCTCGCAGAAATGCCTTTCCTGCGTGCCCGGCGTTGCCCCGCTGATGGTTTCCGAGAAGGCCCGGGAGAGAATCCGGTCGCGCCGGTCACCCCCGGTGAGCTGGTTCCTGGACCTGCAGCTTCTTGCCGGCTATTGGGAAGGCAATGGCCGCCGCGCCTATCACCACACGGCGCCGGTCAGCGCCATGTATGCCTGGCACGCCGCCCTGGCTCGCCTCCTCGAAGAGGGGCTCGAGGCCGCCTGGAATCGACATCGGAAGCTCAGTGACGAACTGGGACGCCAGCTGGCAAAACTGGGGCTGGAGCGGGTCGTGGATCCCGCCTGGGCATTGCCGCAGCTGACCGTGGTCGGCGTCCCCGATGACTGTGCCGATGAGGCGGCGGTGCGAAGCCGCCTGCTCAGCGAGTTCGGCCTGGAGATCGGTGCCGGGTTGGGCGACTGGGCAGGCAATGTCTGGCGGATCGGCTTGATGGGCCACAGCTGCCGCAAGGAAAACGTGGGCCGATGCATCAGCGCCCTGGCAGCGGTCCTGGGTCGACCCCAACCAAAGGACGAGGCCGCTGCCTGACCAGGACGCAGCTGCGTGGTTTGCCCGGCCCGCCGGACGGGCGATACTGGCGGCGGAGACGAATGCCTGCGCCAGACGGCTCGAGGACGTGTACGGCAACGTCGGCCTCATCCTGCGCCCCGACGGCGTCCCTGCAGATATCCTGTCCGAAACACAGGTCATCAGCGGGTTTGCGCTCGATGTGTCGGTCCAGCCCCGGATCAGCCGTCCCGTGGTGTCCAACACCGACGCGCTGCCCATCAACGACGAGTCCGTCAAGCTCCTCGTTCTGCACCATGTCCATGAACTGATCGCGGATCGCAAGGCGCTTCTGGCGGAAGCCTGCCGGGTGCTGGCACCCGGTGGAAGACTGGTCCTGGTTTGCCTCAATCCGCTGGGCCGGTCGCTGCGCTGGAAACCGGTTCCGGACTGGATTCTGCACTGGCGGTCGGCCAGGCAACTCGTTACTGAGCTGGCGAGCATGGGGTTGCAGAAGTGCACCATAGACGGCGTCTTCGCGGCCGAGGGGAAGGTCTCGGAACTCGCGGGCCGGGCAGGGCAGGGGCTGCTTGCTCCGGTGGCCCGACTGGCCGCGGACGGTTATGTGCTGACGGTGCGAAAGCCCAGCGAAACAGGGCGGATCGTCAATGCTCGAAGCCTGATCTCCAAGGCCAACAACCGGGTGGGGAAAGCCGCTCACCCGGCCGGCATGAGCCGTTCCGCCGATGCAGGTCGTTGACCTGTATACTGATGGCGCCTGCTCGGGCAATCCGGGTCCAGGCGGGTGGGGCGCCTTGCTGCGTTTTCGAGGTCTGGAAAAGGAACTCTCGGGCGGCGACGCGGATACGACCAACAACCGGATGGAACTGACTGCGGTGATCGAAGGATTGAACGCCCTGAAGCGGCCCTGCCGGGTGCGCGTCTATACCGATTCCATGTACGTAAAGAACGGCATCACCCAGTGGATGGGGCGCTGGAAAGCCAATGGATGGAGAACAGCGTCGAAGAAGCCGGTGAAGAACCGGGATCTCTGGCAGGCTCTGGATGAGG
Organism: Lysobacterales bacterium; assembly: GCA_033722075.1. Taxonomy (GTDB): domain Bacteria; phylum Pseudomonadota; class Gammaproteobacteria; order Xanthomonadales; family SZUA-38; genus JAWVZU01. The sequence goes on along the minus strand of JAWVZU010000007.1, from coordinate 15,526 downwards.
CCGTGTCTCGGCACAAGGTCCAATGGCACTGGGTCAAGGGCCATGCCGGCCACCCGGAAAACGAGCGGGCCGACGCCCTGGCGCGGGAGGCTGTGCCCGCATGAACCGCCAGATCGTTCTCGACACCGAAACAACCGGCCTCGAACCCTCCGAGGGGCATCGCGTCATCGAGATCGGCGCGATCGAGCTGGTGGATCGAAAGTTCACCAACCAGCGCTTCCACTTCTATCTGAATCCCGAGCGCACCGTCGAACGCGAGGCCCTGGAAGTGCACGGGATCAGCAACGAGTTCCTTGCCGACAAGCCGCGCTTCGGCGACCTGGCCGACGATTTTCTCGCCTTCATACGCGGCGCCGAACTGATCATTCACAACGCCGAGTTCGATGTCGGCTTCTTGAATCACGAGTTGAGCCTCCTCGAGGTCAAGAAGGGCCTGATCGACGACCATGCGTTGCGCATCCTGGATACGCTGGAACTGGCCCGCAAGACCCACCCGGGGATGAAGAACTCCCTGGACGCGCTGTGCAAGCGCTACGAAGTCGACAACAGCCAGCGCGATCTGCACGGCGCCCTGCTGGACGCCAGACTTCTCGGTGAAGTCTATCTACGGATGACCGGCGGGCAGACGGCCCTGAATCTCGATGTCGCAGCGGACGATCGAGACGCCTTGGCAATCGATCTGGGACAGGTCTCGGCACCGGTTCGAATTCATGTCCGGCGGGCATCCCCGGACGAGGAAACGGCCCATAGGCAGCGGCTGGAATCGATTCGAAAAAAGACCGGGAAGTGCGTCTGGCTGTCCGAACCCGAGATTACCGAAGAATCCGAGCCGGCACACTGACGGAGGGCGTGCATGGCTTCCACACCTGAACTCTCAGTCGTGATCCCGGTGTTCAACGAGATCGACAACCTTGATCGGCTCTGCGAAGAACTGGCCGGCGCCCTCGGGGCGTTCGCCTTCGAGGCGGTCATGGTGGATGACGGAAGCACCGACGGTTCCCTGGATCGCTATCCGGCGCTACAGGAACGTCACTCCTGGCTTCGGGTCGTCCGCCATCCCCGCAATAGCGGCCAGTCGGCGGCCATTTGTACCGGGGCGCGGGTGGCATCCGCACCGCTTCTCGCCACCATCGATGGCGATCTCCAGAACGATCCGGCGGACATCGCCAAGCTGCTCGAGGTCTGGCGTGAGCAACCCGCAGACGGGCACGTGCTGGTCGTAGGCAACCGGGTCAATCGGCGTGACACGTGGCTGCGGCGCTTTTCTTCACGGCTCGCCAACCGGGTGCGCAGTGTGGTGCTCAAGGACAACTGCATGGACACCGGATGCTCCCTGAAGATCTTTCGCCGGGATGACTTCATGGTGATGCCGCAGTTCGACCACATGCACCGCTTTCTGCCGGCCTTGTTCGTTCGCGAAGGCATGCGCGTCATCAACGTACCGGTCAATCACCGACCGCGTACGGCCGGCAAGTCCAAGTATGGCGTCGGGAATCGCCTGTGGGTGGGGATCGTGGATCTCCTGGGGACCCGGTGGCTGCTGAAGCGACGATTCCGCATGACGGCGGTAGAGCGCCTCAAGCTCGGAGATGAATGATGAATGAGTGTCTGGTTCAGACCGGCGGGTTCCTCTCGGACTTCATGCCCGGTTGGATTGCCGTGTGGCTTTACGCAGACTCCTGGCTGTGGACCCTGGAAGGATTCGCGGGCGCAACGATATTCGGATCGCGCTTCGTGCTCCAGTGGTTGCAGTCGGAGCGGTCCAAGACTCTTGTGGTGCCGTGGTACTTCTGGCACCTGAGCTTCTGGGGCAGTCTGTTGAACCTGATTTATGCCTTGCACCTCGACAAGGCGCCGCTGATCTACGGGAGCTTCTTTCTGCCGTTACTCTACGGGCGAAACCTGATTCTCCTCCACCGAGGCGGCCGCAGGCACCTCGTGCAGCAAAGGGGGTGAGGCCTGCCGCTACCCGCAGTCGGGGTTGATGTTGTCGGGTCCCACCAGATACCAGTCGCGTCGGTGGGCTGTGCCGAGGTCGACCGGTTCCCCGCGATTAAAGCAGGGAGACAGGCTGCGATCCCTGATGAGGATCCGCCCGTTCGGGTGCTGCCGCAGCCAGGCCACGGCACGGCGGCTCTGCTCCTCTGCCGGGACCAGAAAACCGAAATTGACCGCCGGTCGTTGGGCTTGGAGCAGGGTCTGCTCCTTCCAGTCCACCAGCGCGAGTGGTTGACCGGTTGCGAGCTCGGACTCGGCCCGCTCCAGCAGGGCGCGACCTGACTTGAACGCGTCCAGGCGCGGGTAGACCCACAGCCCCAGCACGATCCAGAGGCTGCCGATGGTTGCCGCGTAGGCAAGTGGCCCGCTACGGCGCAGGATGCCGACGATGATGGCCAGCGAGATACCGGCGAAGAACAGCCATAGCGCCGCTGTCGGATCAAAGGCATAGCGCTCGGTGAGGGTCTGGGCGTAAGCGGGATCGAACCAGGTGAGAAAGGCGGCGCCGGCAAGTGCGGTCAGGCCGAGCACTCCGGAGACGATGAAGCCGATTCGCTGCACCGCTCGCCGGGCCAGGATTTCCTCCAGCCAGGGCGCGGCAGCGAGGGCGCACCAGGGCAGGGCGGGCAGAATATAGACGCCTCGTTTTGCCGGGCTGAGGGTGAAGAAAAGAACCGTGAGTGCCACGAAGCCCAGAAGCAGGATGATTCGCCCGTCGTTTTCACGGATGGCCCGGAACCAGTTGGGGACGAGCCAGGGAAGCAGCAGGAAGATCGGCAGCCACAGGGCGGGAATCACTTCGACCAGAAAATACCACCAGGGCTTGAAATGGTGGCTCGGGGCGACATAGCGTTCGCCGGTCTGCTTGAACAGGATGTTGTCCCGGTAGGCGGCATAGGCTGGATCATCCGCGCCGCTGACCAGCAAAAGCATTGGAATCAGCCACAGACCAATGGCGGCCAGCATGACCAGCACGCCGGTCAGGGCGTCCCGGGCCCCGGTCCCGCCAGCGACATGGTCGGGAGCGCGGCGCCGGTAGAACAGGAAAGGCAGAAACACCAGAAGCGGCAGAAACCCGACGCCCTTGGTGATGATGCCGAAGCCGCACGCTGCAAACCCGACCAGAAGCCAGCGCCTGTCGGGTCCCAGCAGCAGGTGGCGGAGAAATCCGTACATTCCCAGGGCAATCCACGCGGTCACCATGGCGTCCAGCTGGCCCGCGCGCGCCTCCAGCACGAACTGGGGCGCGACCAGCAGCAGCAGGCCGGCGGCCAGTCCGACCCGCGGATTCCAGAGCCGTCGCCCCATGTCGTAGATCAGGACCAGAACGGCAAGTCCCGCCAGGAGGCTCGGGAGCAGCGCGGCGATCCGCAGTGAACCGGTCAGCTGGTAGAAGATCGCCTGCGCCCACATGAACAACGGTGGCTTGTCCGGATAGAGTTCCCCGCCGCGGCGTGGAAAGAACCATTCGCCGGATTCGACCATGTCCTTCGCAATCAGCGCGAAACGGGGTTCGTCCGATGGCCAGGGATCGCGCAGGCCGATTCCGGTCGCGATATAGACCAGCCCCAGGCCGAGGAGCAGGAGAAGGTGGGTGCGGAGTTGCCGGTTCACGCTCATGACGGCGCGCGATTATAGCCGGAACGTCCCACCCGTGCAGAACCTTTACAGTTGATTGGGTATGATCGGTCCTTGATTTACAGGGGGTGCCGCTAAGCATGGAAACTACACTCTTTCTGGCGCTGGTGTTGCTGCTTGGTTTTGCCTGTCAGTGGCTGGCGTGGCGTGTCCAGCTGCCGGCGATCCTGTTCCTGCTCGGCTTCGGCATTCTTTTCGGTCCGGTATTCGGCTGGATCGATCCCGATCGGCTCATGGGGGACCTGCTGTTTCCCTTCGTGTCGCTGGGCGTTGCGGTGATTCTCTTCGAGGGGAGCCTGACCCTGCGCTTCGAGGAGACCCGCGGCATTCAGGCAGTCATCCGAAACCTCGTCACGGTCGGGATCCTGATCACCTGGTTGTCGCTGGCCGCGGCCGGCCACTTCATTGCCGATCTGCCCTGGTCGCTGGCATTGCTCTTCGGCGCGTTGGTGTCCGTGACCGGTCCGACCGTTATCGTTCCGCTGCTGCGCACGGTGCGTCCAACCTCGCGTATCGCCAATATCCTGCGCTGGGAGGGGATCCTGATCGATCCGATCGGCGCGATCCTCGCCGTGCTGGTGTTCGATGCCATCGTCTCTGGACAGCAATCCGAGCCCATCATCGCTTTTGGCCTGCTGATCCTGGTCGGGGTCGTTTCCGGCGGGATTGGTGCGATTGCCCTGGCCTTTCTCCTGCGTCGTCACCTGGTGCCTGAATACCTGCAGAGCTATGCGGCCCTGGCCCTGATGCTCGTGGTTTTTGCGGTATCGAACCATCTCGAGCACGAATCGGGCCTGCTTGCGGTTACGGTCATGGGCGTCTTTCTCGCCAACACGCCGGACCTGCACGTGGAGGACATCCTGGACTTCAAGGAACACCTGACGGTGCTCCTCCTGTCCATCCTGTTCATCCTGCTCGGGGCGCGGGTGGATCTCGGCGTGATGGGTGAGCTCGGCTGGATCTGCGTCATGTTGCTCCTGATCGCGAAGTTCATCGTACGACCGGTGGCGGTGTTCTTTTCCTGCATCGGAACCAAGATCACGCTACGAGAGGGGCTCCTGTTGGCCTGGATCGGGCCGCGCGGCATCGTTGCAGCGGCGGTCGCCGCGCTGTTTGCGCTGAAGCTGGTGGAATACGGAACGCCCGGAGCGGAACGTCTGGTCCCGCTGGTCTTTGCAATCATCATCGGCACCGTGGTCATCGAATCGGCAACCACGCGCACGCTTGCCCGGTGGCTCGGCTTGTCCGCCGCGGACGACCAGGGGGTGCTGATCGTCGGGGCCGACCGCGTCGGTATGGGTATTGCCCAGGCATTGAAGGCCCTGGATTTTCCGGTCCTCATCGCCGATACGGACTACGACAAGATCCGCAAGGCACGCATGCAGGGCTTTCGGACCTACTACGGCAGCGTGCTTTCCGAGCACGCCGATCGGCTTCTGGACCTCACCGGCATGACCCGGCTCTTCGCGGTAACCAAGAACTCGGAACTCAATACCCTGATCTGTTCCCGCTACAAGCCTGAATTCGGCATCCAGCACACCTTTCTGTTGCTGCCGAAGAAGGAGAAGGACCAGCAGGAGCAGCATCGCGAGCTCGCCGTGGCCTTGCGGGTGCCGGTGCTGTTCGGCGAGCAGGTGAGCTGGACGCAGCTGGCAAGCCTGCTTTCCAAGGGCGCCCAGAGCCGCACCACGAAACTGACCGAGGATTTCGGCCTGGAAGAGTACCGATCCCAGCACGGGACCGACGCGGTTTTGATGTTCGCGGTAACGCCGGAAGGGCGGCTGAAGGTATTCAATAACAACGACAAGATCGAGCCGGGTCCCGGTTGGACCCTGTGCAGCCTGGTCATGCCGGAAGACCCGAAGCCGGAGGTGGAACGGGAACCGGAGAGCCCGCGGCCGCTTCCGGCGGACAATCCCGATCCGGCGTAAGCGCTAGTAAGGGATCTCCGCTAGCTAGGCCTGGTAGGCCCGCACCCGCGGATTCATCACCCGGCGCCAGAGCGGCGGTACCCAGGCGAGCAGGAACATGGTGCTGTAGCCCGCCGGTAGCTGCGGACTTTCGTCGAAATGACGCAGTGCCGGATAAGGGCGGGTCGCGTTCGCATGATGGTCCGAATGGCGGGCCAGTTGGAGCAGGATCAGATTGGTCAGGATAGCATCCGAGTTCCAGGAGTGGGTCGGATTGGGCCTCTCGTAGCGACCATTCTCGAGACGTCGGCGGCGTAGTCCGTAGTGCTCGACGTAATTGACGGTCTCCAGGCTGAGGATCGCTTCCAGGGACTGTCCGACGAAGAAAACGGCGCCCAGCCAGCCGAAGGCGGTCGTGGCGAGTCCCAGCCAGGCCAGGGAGAGCGCGCTCCACCAGAGGAGTTCATTGCGCCAGTGCCACCAGGGCAGCCCGAGCTGACGCAAGCGCCGATGCTCGAGCCGCCAGGCATTGCTCACATTGCGGGGAATCGCCTGGAGCAGAAAGCTGTAAAGCGACTGGTCGTAGCCGGCCGACGACGGGTCCTCCGGGGTGGCGACATGGACGTGGTGACCGCGTACATGTTCGACCTTGAAGGTCCCGTAGCAGACGGTCGAAAGAAGCACTCCACCGGTCCACTGTTCCAGGCGCGATCGCTTGTGGATCAGTTCGTGACCGACGTTGATGGCGAGGATGCCCCCGACGTAGCCGGTCGATATGATCCACCCGATGAATCCGGGCCAGTCGAACGTGCCCAATCCACACGCCACCCAGGCGGCCCAGATCAGGACCGCCAGCTGCACCGGCAGAACGGCGAGGGTCAGCAGGCGGTAAAAACCGTCGGCCTGTACCCTGGCCTCGCTGTCCTCGGACAGGTTGCGTGCGTTGTTGCCGATGAACCAGTCGATGAGCGGCAGCAAGCCCTGCAGTACGAGGATCGGGAAAAAGGCGAAGAGATTCTCGAGACCGGTCCAGCGGCCCAGGAGGAAGGCGGCGGGAAGTAGCGCCGGGACCAGAAAAAGGAGCAGGTAGGCGTAGCGATTGACAGGCATGGACGACACGCAGGCAACAAATCGGAATGTCTGGCATATTAGGTTGGAAACTGAGATCAGTCAAACAGTAGGATTGTCCGACAATTTGATGAAGCCGGCCAAGATCGAGACCCAATCCATCACCGAGCAGGTCGCCGAGTACCTGGCCCAGGCGATCATCGCCGGCGAACTCGCAGGAGAGGAAAGAATCCAGGAGCAGCCCTGGGCAGAACGGCTCGGAGTAAGTCGCGGTTCCGTTCGTGAAGCGCTTCTGGTGCTGGAGCGTCGCCACATGGTTCGGATCGAACCGCGCAAAGGCGCCCGCGTGGTTGCCTTGTCTTCACGCTGGGTGACCGAGATCGCCGAAGCATGGCTCCTGATCCTCGGCGACTTGGTACGACGCATTCCCGACCGTCTCGATGCGGAAGCCGAAGCGCTGATGAAGCGGCGGCTCGAAGCGATGCGAAAGGCTCGCGCGGCGGGTGACGGCCAGGCATTCTTTGACGCCACGCTGGACCTGGTCGAAACGGCCGCCGAACTCGCCGAGCACGAGGTCCTGCAACGGTTGCTCGCAGGACTCATGCCTGCCGTGCGGCGCTGTTTCCGGTTCGCGCTGGACAATATTCCCCAGGAGGAAGACTGGGCGATGGGCTTCGCCGAAGCCCTTGTGGCCGCCGTCGAAGCCCGTGACGGTGCGGAAATCGCCAGGGTACTCGCATCCTTCGGACAGGCCGAGATCGACCGCCTCTCGAGCGCTTTGGAGCAGGCGCCGTAACCTGCGGCCCGAGGTCAGACGATCAGTGGTTCGGGCTCCAGCCAGATGCCGAAGCGCTCGTGGACGGCGCCCTGGATTTCCAGCGCCAACTGCCAAACCTGTTCACCCGTAGCGGCGCCATGATTGACCAGCACCAGCGCATGGCGCTCGTAGACTCCGGCTTCTCCCCGACGCATTCCCTTGAAACCGCAACGGTCGATGAGCCAGGCTGCGCTGAGCTTGACCTGGCTCTCGGCCGGGAAGGCCGGCATATCGGGAAACTCGTCGGTCAGGCCTGCCGCCTTGTCGGCATCAATGACCGGATTCTTGAAGAAACTCCCCACGTTCGGGGTGTCCAGCGGATCCGGCAATTTGCTTCGCCGGATGGCGGAGACCGCGGCCGCTATCTCGACCGGCCCGATCGTTGCGTCACCAACGAGTTCCGCGACGCTGTCGGCCAGGCCCGGATAACCCAGGTTGGGCTCGGCAGCGGCTGACAGCCTGAGCACGATCTCGGTGATCCAGTAACGACTTTCCGGGTCTTCCTTGAAACGGCTGGTGCGGTAACCCAACCCGCAATCTTCAGCCGGGAAATCGCGCCAGCGGCCTTTGACGTGGTCCAGTGCGCGTACCGAAACCAGGGTGTCGGAGAGTTCGACGCCATAGGCGCCGATATTCTGTACCGGTGCAGCGCCGACGGTTCCGGGAATCAGCGCCAGGTTCTCGATGCCCCATAGCCCGCGTGCGGCCGCCCATTGCACCAGGCGATGCCAGTTTTCACCGGCTGCGATCCGCAGGAAGACGGAACTGCCGTCGTCCTCCAGGATTCGAATCCCACGGTTTGCGATACGCACGAGAAGACCTGGAAAGTCCTTTCGAAACAGGATGTTGCTTCCATCCCCGAGAACGAGCCGCGGCAAGTCCCGGAACCGACGGTCGCTGAGGACTCCGTTCAGCTCGTACCAGTGCTCCACCTCGGCCAAGGCTCGAGCCTGGGCCGGGATGCGCAGGGTGTTGTAGCGTTGCAGCTCGGCAAACTCGGAGACCTTCACTTTCCCATTGCCCTGGCGCATTCGGCGATCAGCTCGGGCCCGCGGTAGATGAAACCGGTATAGATCTGGACCAGGTCGGCGCCGGCCTCCCGTTTCCGGGCCGCATCGGCACCCTGCAGGATGCCGCCGACGCCGATCAGCGGAATGTCCTCGTCCAGCACCGTCCGGAGCTGGCCGAGTACGTCGGTTGCCGGCCCCATGAGGGGTTCTCCGCTCAGCCCCCCGTCCTCGTCTCCATGGGGGAGGCCGGCGACAGCGCCGTGATCCACGGTCGTATTGGTCGCGATCACTCCGTCCGGCTTGCGGGAACTGAACAGTCGGGCCAGCTCTTCCACCTGGGATTGCGATAGATCGGGGGCGATCTTGACCAGCAGGGGCCGGTAAGCTCCGTGGTGGCTCGCCAGCCCGTCACGCTCGTCCAGGAGGGCATCGAGCAGGCCGCCGAGAACGGAACCGCTCTGCAGGTCGCGTAGCCCTTCCGTGTTCGGGGAAGAGACGTTGATCGTGATGTACGCGGAATGCACGTAGACCTTTCGCAGGCAATGTACATAGTCATCGACCGCCCGGTCATTGGGCGTGTCCTTGTTCTTCCCGATGTTGACCCCGACGATGCCCTGGTTGCGGCACCTGCGGAGCCGTTCAACCAGGTGATCGACGCCCTTGTTGTTGAAGCCGAGGCGATTGATCAGCGCGTGCCGCTGCGGTATGCGAAAGACCCGTGGCTTGGGGTTGCCCGGCTGCGGTCGGGGCGTGACCGTACCGACCTCGATGAAGCCGAAGCCCATGGCGCCCAGCGCCTCGATGTAATCGCCGTTCTTGTCCAGCCCGGCGGCGAGCCCGACGGGATTGGGGAATTCCAGTCCGAACACGGTGCACGGCCGATTTTCGACGCGGGCTGAAAAAAGCGGCGCCAGGCCCAGGGCATGGGCCCGGCGCAGACTGTTCAGGGCGACATCGTGAGCGACTTCCGGCGGCAGCCGGAACAGCGCCGTTCGGGCCAGTCCGTACAAGGCGGCGGCGGTCAGATGTCGAACTTGATGCCCTGGGCCAGCGGCAACTCGGTTCCCCAGTTGATCGTGTTGGTCTGGCGTCGCATATAGGCCCGCCAGGCATCCGATCCCGACTCGCGGCCTCCGCCCGTTTCCTTCTCACCACCGAAGGCCCCGCCAATTTCGGCGCCGGAAGTGCCGATATTGACGTTGGCGATGCCCGTATCGCTGCCGGCAGCCGAGAGGAACCGTTCCGCCACCCGAAGATCGGTGGTGAACACGGCCGAGGAGAGGCCCTGGGGCACGTCGTTGTGCTGGTGCAGGGCATCCTCCAGGTCCGAGTAGGGCATGACATAGAGGATCGGAGCGAAGGTCTCGGTCCTGACGATCTCGGTCTGCTTGTCCATGCGAACGATCGTCGGCTTCACGTAGTGGCCGGGGCCGTCCAGCACCTCGTCGCCGATCACCACTTTGCCGCCCTGGGCCCGGGCCTTCTCGATCGCCTCCGAATAGCGCTTAATCGAATCCGCGTCGATCAGCGGACCCATGAGCGTCTTCTCGTCCAGCGGGTCACCGATCCGGACTTGCGCGTAGGCATCGGCAAGCTTCTGGGTGACGTCGTCGATGACCGACTCGTGGACGAACAGTCGTCGCGTGGTGGTGCACCGCTGCCCGGCGGTTCCCACGGCCCCGAAGACAATGGCCGGAATGGCGAGGTTCAGGTCGGCACTCTTGTCCACGATGATCGCGTTGTTGCCACCCAGTTCGAGCAAAGATCGGCCCATGCGCTGGGCGACCCGATGACCCACCTGGCGGCCCACCGCGCAGGAGCCGGTGAAGGACAGCAAGTCGATCCGCTGATCGTCGACAAAGCGCTGGGCGAGACGATTGGTGCCGTCGTTGAAGAGCATGAAGATCGGCGGATAGCCGTGCTCCCGGAGCGCTTCGTTGCAGATCTTCTGCACCGCCACCGAACACAGCGGGGTCTTGGGCGAAGGCTTCCAGACGGTCACGTTGCCGCAGATTGCCGAGATGAACGCGTTCCAGGACCAGACCGCGACCGGAAAGTTGAAGGCCGAGATTACGCCAACGACCCCGATCGGATGCCACTGCTCGTACATGCGATGCGAGGGCCGCTCCGAGTGCATGGTCTTGCCATAGAGCATCCGCGACTGGCCGAGTGCGAAGTCGCCGATGTCGATCATCTCCTGGACCTCGCCCTCGCCCTCGGCCTTGATCTTGCCGTTTTCCAGGGCGACCAGGCTGCCCAGGGCTTCCTTGTGCCTGCGCAATGCGTCGGTACAGACCCGAACCGCGTCACCGCGCAGGGGCGCCGGAACATCACGCCACTCGGCCTTGACCTTGCGTGCCGCTTCGATGACTCGCTCGTAGTCCTCCTCGGAAGCGGAATAGACGCTGGCAATGGTCTCACCGGTCGCCGGATTGACGGACTCGATACGGCCCGCCGTCTGTGTATCCGACCAGTCATCAAGCCCGTAGCAGGTGCCTGAGTTTTCCTGGGAAAGATTCAGTTTTTCCAGAATATTCATGATCATAAAACCTATTTCTAATGTATCTAGTAGTTGGAAGCCTGGCGCGGTGGTTCATCCGGTTCAACCGCCTTTACCAGCACCAGCGCGCCGAACTTGGGGTGGTCGAAATACTGGACACGGTCGAGTTCCACCTGGCGACTTTCATTGATCCGATGCACTTGATAGCGGTGGTCTACATCGAAGCGCAGACGCGTGGTCATCGGTAATACCGGCCCTTCGGTGTTCTGGGGACGGCGGAAAGCGAGATCCAGGGCGACATGGATAAAGCGCCCTCGCTCCAGTGTGGCAGTCCCTTCGACCTCGGTCAGTTGGGTCGGGTCCGTCGCCTTGTCGAGCAGGGAAATGGCCGGTGCCTCGGAGCGCTCCAATACACGACCTCCGCGCACGCTTACCGGAGCCGTTGCCCCGAATACTTCGGCTTTCTGTTCCCAGGCCATCGTCAACAGGGGGCGATATTCTCCGAGACGTTCGAGCCGATCCCGGACCGGGCGCAGGTCACGAAACTCCGCCGGCCAGAAGGGGACCCGGTTGCGGCTCATGATCGGCCCAGCGGAGATGTTTTCGTCCAGTTCGACCTGGACCGCATGGTCGGTCCGGGGGAGGCCCGGGAAGCGGTAATAGGGGTCCAGCGGAGCCGCGCGCTCGAACACGATGACTTCGATCCGGTAGACATCTTCCCGGTCGAGCAGCATCTGGGCCTGGCCTGTAGCATGGCAGAGCGCCAGGGCCACGGTCACCGTACAGGCCCGGAGCAGTCCTTCAAGCCGCACGCTTTTTCTCCATTTTTTCAATTAGTTGCCAGGCAAACTTAAGACGATCCTCGCTCTCCGGAAGTTCGACCTTGAAACGGATTCGATCGGCGCCGTCAAAGCGGTAGATCTTGGGTTGGCTTTGCACCATCTGAATGATTGCCGCGGTCTCCACTGCCGGATCCGGTCCGAACAGGATACTCCCGCCGCTGGTGCCCACGTCAATGGACAGGATTCCAAGGCGCTCGGCCGCCAGCTTCAGTTCCGCCTGGACGAACAGGTTCTTGACCTGGTCGGGCAGCAGTCCGAAGCGATCGATCATCTCCACCCTGAGTTCGTCGAGTTCGCTCGGCTTGCGGCAGCTGGCGATGCGCTTGTAGAGCACCAGGCGGGTATGCACGTCCGGCAGGAAGTCGTCCGGAATGAGTGCCGGCATGTGGAGATCGATCTGCACGTGACTCGCCGTCAGTGCCTCTTCTTCCGGGATTTTGCCGGACTTGAGGGCGGCCACCGCGCGTTCCAGCAGTTCCGTATACAGGGAGAAGCCGATCTCCTGGATCTGTCCGCTCTGTTCTTCGCCGAGCAGCTCTCCGGCGCCGCGAATCTCAAGATCGTGAGTTGCCAGGGTGAATCCGGCACCGAGTTCGTCCAGCGATTCCAGGGCTTCCAGGCGCTTTCGGGCATCCGCCGTCATCGCCTTGGGCGGTGGCACGACCAGGTAGGCAAAGGCGCGGTGATGAGACCGTCCGACCCGACCCCGCAACTGGTGGAGCTGCGCCAGGCCGAGCTTGTCGGCCCGGTTGATGATGATCGTATTGGCGGTCGGGATGTCGATGCCGCTTTCGATGATGGTGGTGCACACCAGAACGTTGAACTCCCGTCGATAGAAACTGAGCATGACCTGCTCCAGTTCCTTCTCCCGCATCTGGCCGTGGGCGATCTCGATACCGATGTCGGGAAACAGCTCGCGCAGTTCTCGGGCGATCTTGCCGATGGTCTCTACTTCGTTGTGCAGGAAATAGACCTGTCCACCCCGGCGAAGTTCGCGTTCGATGGCCTCGCGGACCAGGATCCTGTCCCACTGCTTGGTGAAAGTCTTGACCGCCATGCGGCGGGCGGGGGGCGTGGCGATGATCGACAGGTCGCGCATCCCGCTGAGTGCCATGTTGAGCGTGCGGGGGATGGGGGTGGCGGTGAGGGTCAGCAGGTCGACCTCCGCGCGCAGCTTCTTCAGCCGTTCCTTGTGGCGAACTCCGAAGCGATGCTCCTCATCGACCACCAGCAAACCGAGGTCCTTGAACCGGATGTCGCTCTGAAGCAGTTTGTGGGTGCCGATGACGATATCCACCTTTCCGGCTTTCAGGTCATCGAGTACGGCTTGCGACTCCTTGCGGGTCCGGAAGCGCGACAGCACCTCGACCCGTACCGGCCAGGAGGCGAACCGGTCGCTGAAGTTCTGATAATGCTGCTGGGCGAGGAGGGTCGTCGGCACCAGCACGGCGACCTGGCGGCCTGCATGAACGGCCACGAAGGCGGCGCGCATGGCAACTTCGGTCTTGCCGAAGCCGACGTCTCCACAGATCACCCGGTCCATGGGCTGGGCCTGGCCCAGATCGTGGATGACCGCTTCGATGGCCTGCTCCTGGTCGGGCGTTTCCTCGAAGGGAAAGGCGGCTGCGAACTCCTCGTAGGCATCCGGGTCGACGGGCATGGCTCGACCCTTGCGGGCCTGGCGGCGAGCGTAGATCTCCAGCAACTCGGCTGCCACGTCCCGGGCGCGCTTGGCGGCTCGCTGCTTTGCTTTCTCCCACTGGTCGCCTCCGAGCCGGTGCAGCGGCGCCGTGTCCGCGGAAGAACCCGTGTAGCGACTGATCAGGTCCAGGGATGCCACCGGCACATACAGCTTGTCGCCCTGGGCGTATTCGAGGGTGAGGAACTCGCCGTCCAGGCCGCCTGCATCCAGACGGGTCAGGCCGAGGTACCGACCCACGCCATAATCCTCGTGGACGACCGGTGCGCCCGGGTGGAGGTCCGACAGGTTGCGGATCAGCGCCGCCGGATCCCGGCTGGCTCGTCGTTCCGGCTCGATACTGCGCACCCGTTCGCCGTGAAGCATGCGATCGGTCAGGATTGCGACCGGGGGCTCGGCAAGTTGGCAGCCTTCACTCAGCGCGGCGACGATGATGCCGAACCGCGAATCACTCTCGAGGAACGCGGAAAAAGACGGATAGGGTTCCGGCCGGTGTCCCAGCCGTGCCAGCTCGTCGGCGAGGACCTCCCGGCGTCCCGGTGAATCCGCGGCCACGACAACCCGGCCTTCGAAGGTCTCGAGGAAGCGCTGCAACGCCGCTCCAGCCGCCTTGCCCGGAGCATGGATGGTGAGGCGAGGCGCCTCCTCGACGCCATAGCTTTCTGCGGTTTCGTCCCCCAGGTGAATCCTTGCAAAGGCCGTGAGGTCGTCGAGCCATTGCGAAACGTCCAGATAAAGCTCGTCGGGTCGCAGAACGGGTCGCTGGAGGTCGTGACGACGTTCCTCGTACCGGTGCTCTACGTGCTCGCAGTAGGCGGCCGCTGCCTTCTCGGTCTGCCCATCGAGAATCAGCACACTGTCCCGGGGCAGGTAGTCGAAGAGCGTGTCCGTTTCCTCGAAGAACAGGGGCAGGTAGTACTCGATGCCGGCAAAAGCGATCCCGTTGCGGACATCCTTGTAGATCTGGCAATCCCGCAGGTCGATGTCGAAACGCAGGCGGAAGGCGGAGCGAAACGCGTTGATGGCTTCCTCGTCGAAGGGATATTCGCGCGCCGGGAGGAGGTCGATCTGCTGAATGCGATCCCGGGAAAGCTGGGTTTCGGGATCGAAGGTCCGCATCGACTCCACTTCGTCGTCGAAGAGCTCGATCCGCAGCGGCCATTCCGTACCCATGGGGAACAGGTCGAAGAGCGCACCACGCACCGCAAATTCGCCGTGGTCGGTGACCTGCGGTACGCAGCGGTAGCCGGCATCTTCGAGGCGCCGTCGCTCGCTCTGGATGTCGAAGCGGTCTCCGGTGGACAGCTGCAGCCCGCTGCCGAGGACGAACTTCATCGGCGCCAGGCGTTGCAGGGCGGTTGCAACGGGCACGATCAGCAGGCGGCGCCGGCTGTTGTGCAGGTCGTAAAGCGTAGCAATGCGGTCCGAGATGATGTCGGGATGCGGCGAAAACAGATCGTAGGGCAGGGTTTCCCAATCGGGGAAGAGCTGCACTTCCAGCTCCGGCAGTAGGCCGCCAATTTCGCGCTCGAGGCGCTGCGCCGCGCCCGAATCGCGGGTGATGATCACGGTGGTCGCATTGCGCTTGAGGGCGGCGCGACCGACGGCCAGGGCTCGGGCTGAGCCGTGCAGTTCAGGCCAGGAGACCTCCTCTCCGGCTGACTGGGGAATACGCGGGTTGATGAGCGAACGAGACTTGGCCATGGCGTGGGGTCAGTCGATCGGATCCTCCGGGCGCTGTCCAGCCACCTGCAGCACCGCAAACAGCAGACCGATCCCCAACAGCATGCACACCCAGACCGGCGCACCAAAGCCGGTTGGCAGGGTTCCGACGATCAGCGCGATCAGGCCGACCAGCATCGCGTAGGGCAGCTGGGTCCGTACGTGGGCGATGTGATCGCACCCGGAGGCCATGGACGAAAGCACCGTCGTATCCGAGATGGGCGAGCAATGATCGCCCCACACCGCTCCGGCCAGGACGCAGGCGATGGCCGAGTAGAAAACTTCCGGGTGCGCTTCGATATTGCCACCCAGCACGGCCCAC